>NZ_CP086242.1 GCF_026650985.1 Clostridium estertheticum | reverse complement strand
ACTTTGTAGTGATGCTGTATCCAGTTATTATCCTTTTTAAGGGCTATAGTTATGTATCCATCATCATTTTCATGCAAAAGATTTATTTGCATTTGAGCCTGGGATACCTCTGAACTATTAACCACATCATCTATTGGCACTATAGTTAGATTTCTTATAATCTCACTATAGCCTTCAATGTGTATTTTCTCGGCCAACATAAAAAAGCCCTCCTATTTTTTAGTAACCCAAATAAGAGTGCTGCATTATACCAATTAAATACTTTATTTAACTTATACATATCTTGACTATTGTCAATAACTATATTAAACTAAGTATATAAATTAAATAAAATATTTAAAGATATAACTTTCCTATTCGGGAAGTTATCAGGATTTACTAAACTCTTGAATTAAAGCGTCCAAACTTTTACTATTCAAGAGTTGTTTCATTTTTTGGATACATAAACCCTGATTACTTTCTATTTGTAAATAATTGTATTTTTATTTTGTTTTTTGTAATTTTATATGTTTTAATTCTACTATGAATTACCTATAATTTCAAGTTTTTATAATATATAGTCAACTCTTATCAAATTATCGTTTATATTTGTTTACAAACTCCACTAAAGCCAGTGCTATAAGATCCTTTTGAGTTTCTTTCTGCCCCTTGCAAAACGAAACAAATTCATCAAGTACTACTTTATAAGTTTTTACACTTCTGCTTATAACCTCACCTTTGAGCATATGGTTGTTAAGATCTATTTCAGGTACATCTATTATGTTCTCATTACCTTTTTTATTTTTGTACCATTGAATCATTTCTTCAATTTCAGGATACTCACTTTTTATAGCATTTTTCACTGCTTCTGTAACTTCTGTTTTAACTACCACTGAAGTATTATTATTGTCTTTTTCAATAGGTGTTACCTTAGTGTTGCTTTGTAGTTCCTTAAGGAATGTTTCTTGGTAGTTCTTTTTTAATACATGTTGTATATCCTTATTTTCACTTGGAGTTACTATGGTATTACTAGATGTTATTTCCTCTTTTTCCTCTGATATTTTAATTATATCATATAAAAAAGTAGATTTATTATATCCTATACCAGTACCTTTAGTTGTTTCTATATAGTCTTTTCTATTTATATCAAACGTATATTTTATAAATTTATCCGTTGAAATTTTTTCTTCTTTATTCCTACTTTTATTTGCTATAGTATTTTTATTAAGATTCTCTGCTATTTCTATTAGCTTTTTAATAGGTAAATCTAATTTTTTGGCTTTACTCATCGCCCTATCCCACCTTATATGTAACACCTTATAAACACTTTTGAGTTACTTGTAATTATATAATATCATAAAATTAAAATGTTATGTTTATTGATTTTATTTAGGGGTAGTGCTCGCAAAGCGTAAATTCACAACGTCAAGCCAGTTATTTACAATTCAACACTATTATTTAAATATTCCGAGTTAGAATTAATAGACAATAGTTCTAACTCGAAAAAACATATAACATCATTGTAAAGCATTGATATCGCTAAATGATAAAGCTCTTATTTTTTTACTCAAAACGAGTTAGTTAAAATACAGTTATAGTATTGATAACGCTAACTAAAACAGTAATAAAAAATATATATTAGCTAATTTAAAATCTTTGAAAAAAACATTAAATTAACGAGAGTATATTTAATATTCTCTCTGAATTTATCACCATTTTGGTAATATGTGTCTTAACGTGGTAAATTTACGCTTAGCGGTTACTACCCCAGCAATAACTCTATGATTTATTACAACAAATGCATAATCATTTCTTTTATTTATTTTAAAGTGAAAAATCATGCATAAAAGTAGTGTATATTCTCAATTAGACACCATTTATGCAGTAAGAATAAAATATACTGACATAAATAGTAGCTTGAATGAGAGTATAGGCAAAAAAAGTACACTCCTTTTAGGGGTAAAGCCAACAAACCAGACAACCAACGCTAAGGAATATATTTCCACAAACGACCGTTTTAGGTACTTAAATATAAGCCTTAAAAATAGTCACTTTATACGTAACAAAAAAAATTAAAAACCAAATGTCAGGTATTATCATTAGTGTAATGGTATTCGGAACAGCTTTGCCGGCACAGCAAGTATTTGCGTCCACCGTTACAAAAGATTCAAATAAAGCAAGCGTTTCAACTAACTTCCAATCAGATAAATTGACTTATTTTAAACCTTATGTTAGTGTTAAGGATAATAAATATATATTGAAAATTCCATCTAATATTGAAAAATCTATTAATAAAGATGACTTAACTATTGCTAAAAATCGTGTCAAAGATTTAAATAATCTAATAGTTGAATATAATGTTAAAGATGTTAGTATGGAAAGCGGGTTTACAATCATTATTGACGAAAGTACTAGTGCAAATACTATGATGTCAACGGCATCCGCAACAAGTCCAGAGGGAGTAACAAAAATAGAGGCACATTGGAATTATGCACGAGTTTGGATGAGTAAAAGTGCTTGTCGTACAGTAGGTCTTGCAGTTGGAGGAGGAGTAACAGGACTATTGGGTGCTGCTCTAGACGCGATACCGGTTGCGGGTGCAGTAGCTGCAGCGGCAATTGGGGCTGTTATTATGGACTATTTTTCTGGAAAACCTTA
Source organism: Clostridium estertheticum (assembly GCF_026650985.1). Lineage (GTDB taxonomy): Bacteria > Bacillota > Clostridia > Clostridiales > Clostridiaceae > Clostridium_AD > Clostridium_AD estertheticum_C. Next base: position 41,995 of record NZ_CP086242.1, on the reverse strand, counting down.
TAGTGCAATTTGGTTCGATTATAATTATGTAGCTGGACATGGCAATGTAGTACATCTTCAATAAATAGTGAAAGGGTGAAATATAAATGGTGACCAAAAAAATAATACTAAATTCGATTATTATTTTTTTAGTAGTAACATTAACATTAAAACTGAACTTAAATAGAACAGTACAATATTTTGTAACGTTTATTGAAATAACAGCAGTGTTATTATTGACAGATCATTTTTTACGTAAAAAATCATAAAAATTTAGGATTTGACTTTAAAGCAATTAAGGACAAGCCAGTAATTCTCAATGAGGATTGGCTTGTCTTTTAATTTTTCTAAAGTAAATCTAATTCGGGTACAACCGACATACGTGTAAAAATAGGCCACATCATGGAATTATTATCCATTATGTGGCTATATCTTATTTCATAGGTATTGAAACGGCCATATCTATGGCATTTGGTATATTCTTTAAATCAATTACATAATCACCAAATCGTTTTATGTGCCTAGTGGGATAGTGCTCGCAAAACGCGAAAAATATACGTTAAGACAGTTATTACCAAAAAAGCATATAATATCAGTGTAAAGCATTGGTATATCTATGGTTTAATCACTAAATGATAAAGTTCTTATTTTTTTTGTTCGAAGCAAGTTGGGTGTTTTTTCCCAACCCCTCCAAAAGTGGAAATAGTCCGTATTCATTGTTTTTATGTGTCATAAGTGGTAGTGCTCTCTTTTCGTGCAAAAGTACCGCTAAGGAAAACTAACCAACATATTTTCAAATTACTGTAAAATCATATGCTAAATAAGGCTTTTTAATATGCTCCAAGATATATTTCACATAAGAATATTAAATTTTCAATATTTTTATGTAGTAAATTATTAATGTACTATTTTAGTTAGAGTTTGGACTATAACATTACATTAAAACTATAAACTTAATTTAAATTAGTTTTAAATTCTGTAATAATCAAGTAATATCAAGGGTTAAGAACCGATTACCTAATGTAATATTTGTTGTATTTTATTACATTAGAATTTTTAGGAAACCCACTACATTTAGTATATATTTACTTAAATGTTAATCAAATTTTCTTAACGGTACTTTTGCACAAATTGCGAGCCCTACCCCTTTAATAGGTAAATCTAATTTTTTGGCTTTACTCATCGCCCTATCCCACCTTATATGTAACACCTTGTAAACACTTTTGAGTTACTTGTAACTATATAATATCATAAAATTAAAATGTTATGTTTATTGATTTTATTTATAGACTGCTAAAATAACTTTTTATTTATAATATTTCTTAGTGTTGCTTTGGTGTTTTTTTGGTGTTGCTTTGTAGTTGCTATATAAATATTATTAAATAGTGTTTATTTATAGTTGCTTATAAACACCTCTTATATACCTTTGTTTATAACATATATAGAGCTAGCGTTACTCTTTATAAACATGTCCGAAGCTTAGCATAGGGCGCATATATCATTATATTAAATTTCTAATTACTACAAATAAAAATAAATAAGTTTTCCTGATTTAAAAAAATAAATTTTTATTCTTTTGTTTAATTTTCTAAATTTCACTTGTCCGACCCGATAGGTAAGGGCATTAGCAATCCGCTAAATTTGATACAAAATAAAGATTAATGCATATATAAAACTTATGCATCATAAATAAAAGACTTTAGCCACCTTGTACTAGTTGTAGGTTCATCGCAACTTGTTCAAGGTGGACAAGCCCTGGGCTTGTCCATCGGAGGTGTACGTTTTTAGATTAAGTGGTATGGATTAAACTATATATGCGTGTGAAGATCTAACTTGTTAATTTTAATATTCTAGTGGGTCGTTAAATTTCGTATTAGAAATTTATCGAGCCACGGGTCTTTAGATTAACTGGTCTCTTTGGGATAAAGGTTCCATCGATGAGCGCCTTGCAAGCGAAGAAATGGAATGCTTGTTTTGGTTCTTTGGATTCTTTTATGAATAATAATGCCCTTTCGTTAAAGGTCGCGGTGGTGGCGGCTGGAGCGAGCTTTATCGAAAGGGCTGCGTAGACTTAGGAATTTTTTTGATTATTTATATAGAATGATTAAATTAAGGGCAATTAAAATTTAGCTAGAATCGATGCACGCCGTCGGGTACCCCAAAAAGGACTAGCTTTGGAATTAGAACCTCTTAGTTTGCCAGTGTTTGAGGGACGAAAACAATGGGAAGCTTAGAGAGTCTTATACTAAAGCTTGTTCTTTTTTGGGTGACGGTATACGTGCCCAGATCTTGTCCTTCCAAATTCTCTATACTAGAAGTATCAATACCAATAGTAATGCATTATTATAATAAAGTTTCTTATAATAATGTTTTATAAATACATATAATATTACATCATCAATATTAGTCTTCAAAAGGAAACTGCAAAAACTAACTACTTTTTTAAAACTTGTAGGTTGCGGGCAAATTGACTAGCCCAGCTACTGAGGTACGAAGTGGCTGATAGGCATGTCTATTTGCCGTGAAAAATGGACGAGTTTCTGACCTCTACTATAAATTTATTTTTTTGAAACTCTAAATACTCAGAACACGGTCACTGCTCTGATAGGCTGAGGTGAAAACCTGTCCATTTTTCACCCGAGCGAAGCGAGGTTTTATATCAAAGATATGTGAAAATTTTTAATATTAGTACGGTTATAAAAACAAATCCTACTGCACTGCAACAGGATTTGTTACCCCTGGGGGAAGGGGAATTCCTTTTGCTTTGGACAAGTTTACTGACTGCTACTAAAAATAAATAGAAAGATGAATGTGCGGTACCTTGATAGATTATTTTACTTTTTGGCAATGAGTAAGATTGTCCAAAGCTTCCTTTTGGACTCAGCGCAGTGAAAGTGCTTGTAGCACATTTTAAATTCGTATGAAGCATGAAGGAGAATTTTAAATATGGACACGCATTTGACTGCGCCGGCTTATGATGAATACCAGGACAAAGACCCCAAAGAATCACCCAGACGCCCTTGAAGGCTTAAGTGCTTAATTTCTTTAGACTAGTTTACTAACTGCAGATGATATTAAATGGTACTGAAAATGAAAAAGACACCTGGGTGTCTTTTTCAGCGTTTTTATAAATATTTTATTTAACTTTTTCTTCATACAACTTCTTAATTGCTTCATCCACTATTTCATTGAAAGTTATATTGATATTATCATACATAGGTTTTAGTGCTTGAAGTTTTCTTACTGTTGATTGTCTTAACGAGAAGCTTCTTTTTACGGAAAAAGTATCTTCCTCATTATTATTCTCATAAGAATTTATATTCTTAACTTCTTTAGAATTTTCATTCTTAACTTCTTTAGAATTATTGTTTATAAGACCACTTAAAATCCCTTTACTTCCACTGCTACTATTTTTGCTCATAATTTAAAATCTCCTTACTTAAGCTCATATAATCATTAAAAGCATTACACTTATTATTAAAATAAATCACTGGTGACTGTACATCTTGACTGTACTCTATTTTACTATCAACCCTAATTACACTATCAAAAACCTTATCTCCAAACACTTCTATAAGACTTTCTCTGATATTTTTAGCAATAGTTTTTCTACTAGAAAACATAGTTATTAGTACCCCTATAATTTCAAGCTTTTCATTTAAATTGTCCTTTACTAAATTAAATGTACTCATTAAATGCTTAATACCTTTAACAGAAAAATATGAAGTGTTGACTGGTATAATAAGCTTATCACTAGCCACAAGGCTATTTACACTAAGTAGCCCTAAACTTGGTGGGGAATCAATTAAAATATAATCATAATCATTTTTTATTTTATCAATAATCTTTTTTAAAATAGTTTCACGACTCATAGCACTAGCGAGTTCTATTTCGGCATTTGAGAGTTGTATGTCTGATGGTAAACACTCTAAGTTTTCATAAGGAGTTTTTTTAATAACTTCTTTAATTTTTTCATAGGTAACTTTTTTAGAAATTAAAAGATCATAGATAGTTACCTCCAATTCTTCATCATCAATTCCAACTCCATTAGTAGTATTGGCTTGTGCATCCATATCAACTACTAGAACTTTTTTACCAAGCTTTGCTAGTGCCGCACCTAAATTTATAGTTGTAGTAGATTTACCACAGCCACCCTTTTGATTAAATATACTTATTATCATAATACAGCTCCTTAAAGAATATAATTTATGCTTATAAATATAAATTATATTCTTTAATTCTTAAATTGTAAACTTCTTTAATTGTTTAATTCTTAAATTCTAAACTTCTTTTATTCTAAAATATAAAAAAGTTTAGAATTTAACTTATGGTAATGTGACAGAAACGTTCACGTACGTGGAAAGCAACATTTATTTGTGCGTTAAATCAACTGCAAACAAACGCATTCGTAGTCAGGTGCTACTTTCCCTCTCTCGCTAGTAATACCGTTTTATGGTATTATCATTATAAAAAATTCAGCACTTGAAAGGACTAAATTCATGGAGAAACAGCAACAAAATTAGCACCCTATCAGTATGTTACCTATGATGTCTACAATGATATCTGGTCAACTAGAAGAAGATAAAGATCAATATAAAAATCTTTTGAAAGCGCAATCTAAATCATATGTTTTGAATGATGAAATAGTAGAAGGAGTTATTAAGGTATTTTCGAAGCAATTAGATTCCATATGTTTATATGAGAATCAAATATCCAAATGGCATGATGAAGAAACCTTATCGACTACACTTGAAACGAACCTTTCTAAATCTCAAGTGCAGCTCCAAGAGCTTAGTAAAGTTATAACTAATATTTTAGATCTATTCGATAAACTTAAAAATGGAACTATAGAAAAGGTAATGGGAAAAAGTGATCTGGAACTTGGAATGGAATTCTTTAAAAAATAACATCAGTAATATACACCTGAGCATTACCTTATCAATTACCACTTGTGGTAAAAACCTTAGAACCATACATAATAAAGCTCGCGTTTTCATCAAAATAGCGAATTTAAAATTAATTTATTAGCAGCTGTTTTATGAGAAAACTGTTATCTGCTGCATGGAACATCTAAATTTAAGATAGCTACTACACTATCTTTATTTCCAAGGAAAGAAAACAGGGTTGTACTATCAAAATTCACTATACTGGCTATGCAAATAAAGAAATAATTTATTTATTATTTAAAACTAAATCTAAAATTATTATGAAACATATAAATACAAAGATACAAAAAATATTGAGTTTGTTTTAAGCTATATATGGGTTGTTAAGCATTTAGTTAAATTTAACTAAGCAATTGTAGACTTGAATATATCTATTTATACGATATATCTGGGATCATTAATGTAATATATTTAATCATAATCACTGTAGGAATTGTTACCCCTTGGAAAAGGGGTATTTATTTTTTTGCTTTGGACTAGTTTACTGAAAGAATTGTAATGAAGTGAAGAATGAATGGAATGGAGGTTCTTTGAGTAAGATTGTCCAAAGCTTCCTTGACTGCAAAGGAATACACATGGGAATAGGAGCAGTGATAAAAAATAAACTGACCCGCAGAGCTCTTCTTCTTGGATTTGTTTTTTTATGACTGCTCCTTCAATACTTTATATTAATGTTTTTAAATAATAAGGGACTATTGAAGCAAATAAAACTGTTAATCCATAAGTAAATTGTATTCTATTGGATTATAGATTTCACAATAGAAGGCCCAGGCAGATAACTTTTGTAATCACCTTGATGGTGTAGATTTATCTTATTGAAATACATTTAACGTAGCAAGTTAACACGTTATGTTACATTCAAATCGATTTTTTTAAGGAATGAGCAATATAGTCAATGTGAAAGTAACTCAATTACCATTGTGTTACTTTCAGAATATCAATACGCACCTAATGGGGTAGTGCTCTCTTTTCGTGCAAAAGTACCGTTAAGGAAAATCAATTAGCATATTTTCAAGTTACTGTAAAACTCAATGCAAAATAAGGCTTTTTAATATGTTTCAAGATATATTTCATATAAAAACATTAAGTTATTAATATTTTTATGTAGTAAATTATTAATGTACTATTTTAGTTAGAGTTTGGACTAAAACATTACATTAAAACTATAAACTTAATTTAAATTAGTTTTAAATCCTTTAATAATCAAGTAATACCAAGGGTTGAGAACCGATTACCTAATGTAATATTTAGTGTATTTTATTACATTAGAATTTTTAGGGAACCTACTATATTTACTAAATATTTATTTAAATGTTAATCAAGTTTCCTTAACGGTACTTTTGCACAAATTGCGAGCCCTACCCCAGGTATGCTACGGGTTAATAAAGACTAAGTCATTTAAACTACTTAGTCTTGCAATAACATACTATATGTTATATACTATATATCATATAGTATATAACATATAGTATGTTAGGGGGTGGCTATATTTGGAAATAGATAAAGAAGTTTTGAAGGGCCATATTGATAGCATTATTATTAGTCTTATAAATGAAGAATCTATGTATGGTTATGCATTGGCAAAAAAAGTGAGAGACATAAGTGACAATAAATTTGAACTAAAGGAAGGGACGTTGTATTTATCACTTAAACGATTAGACAAAAACAAACTTATTGAATCCTATTGGGATAATGATCAAATTGGAGGAGTAAAAAGAAAATACTACAAAATTACTAATAATGGTAGAATGCATCTTAACAATAAAATAAAAGAATGGAAGTTTATGAAAAATATTATTGATAAGTTTTTAGGAAGTGGAGGAGGCAATAATTATGATGAATAGTAATATTGAAATTAGCAAACAATCAACTAAAAATATAGAAGAGTTTTTAGATACAATTATGCTTAAAATCGAATTACCCTTAGGTGAAAAAGTGGATTTTAAAGAGGAAAATAAAGCGAATTTAATAACTAGCATGCAAGAACTTGTTTCCGATGGTCATAAGGAAAAAGAGGCTTTTAAAATTGCTATCGATAGGTTTGGTGATTTTAATGATTTACACAGTGAAACACTTAATTTTAATAAAAAAATTAAAACTTTTAAAAAATTTAAGAATATTTCAATATTAGCATATATATTACTATTTGGATCATTGCGAAGTGTATTTATAGCTAAACAATCTGTTAATTTTTATATAATAATTTCTTTAATAGGTGGAATTTTATTAGTAATAAAAAACAATGCTATTACTATTGAAAAATATAAGAATTTAATAAGAATTTTTGATAGTTCTATAATAGTATTACTAATACTATTTTATCGGTATAGTACGTTTTCACTTCTAATAACAGATTTATTAACCTTACTAACAATTATATTGTATATATCTTGGTATTTTAAATTACTGTTTAATAGAAAGCTAATTTAATTTATTAACTTTCTAAGTGGTAGTAAATGGTGGTATATTTAATGAAACTATTAAATATACTACCATTAATTTAATAGTTTCATTACTATTTTAGTTAGCTATACATATTACTATGATATAAAAAAATGCGAGCAATGAGCCCACATTCTTTTGTTATTTAATATGAAAATGATTTTACCATGTTCCACTAACGATGTTAGGGAATACTCCATTCCAAGAGACTCCTATATAAACGCCTTGATTATTAGCTTCAGCTTGGATAATGCTATACGTTAAACTTTTTAATGATGGAAGTCCTATAACCGCTAGTACTGATACGACAATAGTGGCTACTGGTCCACCAGTAACAGTAGCCATAGCATCTAAAGCTGCGAATACTGCAGAAGGTCCAATTTCAGCAGCTGCAAACAGAAAAGCATTTACATCGCTATTAGTAAATTTAACATTGCCATTACTTACACTTATTGCTGATGTATCAAAAATTGTTGATGTGCTTACTTTGCCCTTTTGTCCATTTGCAATCATACTTTTTAAAATTTGAATGGATGAACTATCTAGATTATATTTCGATTTTAAATTATCATAAGTATTATTTAGTACAAGATTTCCTTTTGTATCAACTGAAAATTCTTTTATTAAGCCACTATCAAACATTTTCTGAGTAAATTTGATAGCGTTATCAGAAGGAGCGAACTTTTGCACGCTACTAATAGAAATAGATTTAACTGGAGTACCAGATATTCCTTTAGCAGAAGCAATAGTAGGTACCATTGGTGCAGCTATAATAAAAGCAGAAAGCAACATAGATATAGACTTAAACTTTTTTTTATTCTTTAACATAATTATCTCTCCTTGAATTTTAATTTAGATTTCCGGTAATAAATTTTATTGTTAATACACATGTATTAACGAATTATTCCAAATTTGGAATTTTACACAAAACACGCTTGTCCACTAACTAGATATACTAACATTCTTATGGTATTTAATTTCTTAACGCGGTGTTTGTCGGTTTTATTTGAGGGAAATCTACTAGCGTAATCGTGATAGTAAACTCTCTATTTTTTATACTCAATAATTGTGTGCACACAATTATTGAGTATATTAATAATAAAGTTCCTTCATATTTCCCTTGCATGAATTATATACCATAAAAATCATAAATTGTATATAAAATCATTAAACGTCATTATTTACGCATGAACGGAATACAATTGTTTTTACATTACCCACAAAAAAGTATATTAGTATTAAGTAACATTCCATTTATTCTTTTCATATAAGATATTCAAAATCGTTGCTAAATAAGGAAAGTGAAAGTTACACAAATACATTGTGTAACTTTCAAGACACCTATAATCCATATTAATAACATATTTTACCTCTAATATACCTTTTGGGCGGGATAGGAAAAACTACCCTATATGAAGAATTAGAATAGCTTATTAATAATAAAAGTTAAAAAGCATACAAGATAATGAAAATTATATTGAATCAAAAGGATCCATTCAAAAGCGTAATTGCTTAATTAAATTTAACTGAATACTTAACAACGTATATAACCCAACAATTTAATAAAATAATTTCCCCCAAATCTAAAAACTTCTCCCTTCCTCCATATATATAAGTAAAACCCTAAAGGAGGAATCACCAATGGACAAAACCCAAATAATAGAAAGCCTAATCCCAGGAGCTTTACTAACCTACGAGAAATACAACATACTTCCCTCATTAACCATAGCTCAGGCAATACTCGAAACAGGCTGGCTGCAATATGTTAAAGGGAATAACATCTTTGGTATCAAATGGACAAAAGGCTGCGGATACGAAGTTCAAGAATTTAACACTCATGAATTTATAAATGGAGTAAGCACTCCCATGGTGTGCATGTTTAGAAAGTATGACACGCTGGGTGACAGCATCCTGGACCATGGAAAGCTTTTAAGCTTTAGCAGGTACAAATCTGTAATAACATCTAAAAACTACAAGGAAGCTTGCCAGAACGTCTATAGCTCTGGCTACTGTACTGACGAGGAGTACCCTGAAAAACTAATAGCTATAATTGAGCAAAATAAACTTTATCTTTATGACTGCGCTCCTAGATCTGAAAACACAACTGATGAAGATATTAAATATCTACAAAAATGCTTAAACTCTATGAAAATAAAAGATATAAATAATAATGTTTTAGTTGTAGACGGAGCCAGTGGACCATTAACCATAGGTACTATTAAAAAGCTCCAGCAAATACTTAACCTTTCTATCGACGGTATATGTGGACCTGAAGTATTATCTGGAGTTAAAACTATTATGGAAAAGCCCCTATGCAGCATTGAGTCTACAGAATATAAAACAGCTATAAGATATATCCAATGGAGAACTGGCAGCGCTATCGATGGTATTTATGGAGATGAAACCGTAGGGCTTGTTAAAGAATATCAACAAACCAATAGCTTAGTTATTGATGGAATTGTCGGTGACGGTACTTGGCAAAGCTTACTCTCTTAAACCTACAACAATATATGTAAATATTTATTATAGTAATGAACTATCTCCAAGCTTATTTTATGTAACAAAAATGTCAAAAGTAGCTAAGATTAAATCTTAACTACTTTTTCATTTTTCTATTCTATAAGATCATTGTAGATTATCCTTAAATTTTTTTTACTCCCATAAATCATCAGTTAATATCTGGATATCTCTATGTCTTTTTTTAGTTTCCTCTACATCAATAGTAATTATATTGTTATCAAGAACAAGTACATCGCCCTCTTTAGCTTCAAAAGGCAAGTCAATACTGTTAATATCCATCATAGTTTTATCTTCTTTTTCACACACCGCATATGAACCTTCAAATCTATTAATAATTACTTTCATGATATATTCTCCTTTTAATATCTAGTGATAAGTGCCTCTAAATCAACTTGTTTTTCCTTAAATACATATATTTTAAATATACTACCGCATTCCATATAGGGCTGGAAATATGCCCTATATTTCACTTGGTACGTCTATAGTTCTAATCTCATTGTGGTGGTTTACATTTACTACATGGAGTTAATCCTTTTGATTTTGCATCACTTAAGCTTATTGGTATTTTACTTTTACTTAAAGATGAGCATCCATCTACGTGGTATTTGGTTCCCGTTTTACTAGCGTATACAGTTACACTCTGATCTTGACTAGAAGCTTGTGTTGTTGTGATTTTTGCAGACCCTGAGTCTATGCCATTATAACTACCTTGATTAGTATTAAATTTCACTTTATTACCATCACTTGTAGCTACTATAGTTCCATTCTCATCAGTTCTATAAACTGCTATACCCTTGGCCTTTAGTCTATTCATAGTATTTTGTGCGGGATGTCCATAGCTATTTCCTTGACCAACACTTATCACAGCATACTTAGGGTTTACTTTATCTAAAAACCCTTGACCTGTAGAAGATTTACTTCCATGATGCCCTACCTTAAGTACTGTTGCTGATAGATCTAGCCCTTTTGATAACATTTGGCTTTCTGAAACAGCTTCTGCATCACCGGTTAGTAAAAATGATGTACTTTTAAAAGTAACTTTTACAACTATAGAATAATCATTTGGATCCTCACAGTCCGATCCATTGGGCGCTAATATTGTAATAGTAGCCTCCCCTATTTTAAATGTACTACCTACCGATGGCGCTGTTAATTTTAAACCTTTGTTTTTCACTGCACTTACAAAACTTTTAAATATATTAGTAGTTGAAGTCTGTTTTGGAAAAAACACTTTTCCTACCTGGAATGAATTTATAATATAGTCCATGCTTCCTATGTGATCCTCATGTACATGAGTACCAACTACGACATCTAGAGATTTAACGCCTTGACTATTTAAGTAACTTTTAATAGTTTGAGCATCACCGTTATTGCCTGCATCAATAAGCATATTTGAATTGCCTTGCTGTACTAAAATACTATCCGCCTGGCCTACATCTATAAAGTGAACTTTAAGTTCGCCTGCCCCTACTACGCTAGATATAGCAGCGGTATTTTTAGACGTACTTGTGCATCCAATTAAGCCAAAAATAAGGAATAACCCAAAAACAAAAATTAGATTTTTTTTCATGTTTCTCATTTTAAGCCCCTTGTAATATATTTTTACATATATCTCTCTTGATCTTTATCGCTATATTGGGCAGTCTCTTTTAAAACCTCTTCGAAATTTGAATTTTAAATTAATATAAAACACTAAAAAAAGATTCCACCAAGTTAATCCTTAGTGGAATCTTCATCACCTCAAGTGATAATTTTACTATGCTACTGTAATTGTATTTGTATCAGTAGTAACTATTTTAGCATCTTTCTTTCCAGTTAAATCACCACTAGTTGATAGAAAAATGTTTTTTGCAATAACTAAATCCATAAGAGCATTTACCTCAGCTTCTGTTATAGTAGGTCCCTTATCATTAGCTTTAATGTCATCTACACTTAACGTAAAATACTTACCCTCAATAGTAGTTAAAAATCTCATAACTAATTTATTCATATAATTTTTCCTCCTTAAATTGTTGAATTTTTGTTTTTTAAACTTTAAGTACCTTAATTAAAAGTCCTATTCAGTAACTAGGCTATACTGATCTTGTCTATCTATTCCAACCAATGGATAAGTTTTGATCTTAGAGATAGCTTGTCCTACTGCAAAAATGTCAGCATCCACTGCATTAACTTTTACATTACCTAGGCTTTTTGTTGCAAATTCATCTTTGCCATTCTCGTCTATGCCTGTTTTCATTGTAAGTTTTAAAATACTTGATACCTTTGTTGATATAACGGCCATGTTTAATCACTCCTTTTATTTTGTTTTCACTTAATATATATGCCCTTGTAAAAATTTCTGCAGATTATTTTAAAATAAAAAAATAACCAGAAATATAGCTAACATCACTACACCTTTGGTTACTCTAACCTGATTAGATAAAATTCATTTATTTCCATCCTAGCAGCTTCTTTTCCAATTCTTTAAAATCATATTCTCTCTGCTCATACTCATTGAATTTATTAACTTTTCCTTTAGGAGACTTATAATCATTTTTTATTGCATCAATAATCCAACCAACCATGTTTCCAATCTTAGGTACTGCCGCTGAATAACTATATTTTTCTTTGATTATGTTTATGTCTCCCTTTGCAATTTCAAATAATTTAAGTGCGTCAATATCTTTTATTGGTTCATTTATAATTTCTTTTATGCGGTTAATATCATCCATATTTTGTTGTAACTTTGGGTTGATTTTTTCTAATGAAGCTGCTATTTCATTGCTAACTTTATTGCTTGTTATTATAAATTTAATTGAAGTTACTTTCCTACCGGTCTTTATTTCTTCAAAATCAAATTTTATATCTGTTTTTTCTATAAGTTCCTTCTGTGCCCTTATTAATATCCTGTTCTTAAAATTATTATAAATATTATATGCTTTCTCTTTAGATCCTACCATATTTTTAAATTCTTCTACTTCAATTTCGATATATTTTCTATATAAATTACTTTTTAAAATTTCATACAACCTTACTGAATATTTGCTTTTTAAACTTAAAACATTATCAAGCTTATAACTTGTATAAAATTCTTTTAACCCTAACATATAAGGTTTCAATTTAGGACTAAATTCAAGTTCAACCATTCCAGTTCCTTTCTCATATTCTGCACTTGATAACCAGGCTAATTGTGTTACTTTATTCCCTTTTTTTATTTCAAATACCTTTTGCATTAATTCTTTTGTTATCTTAGGTATTTCTGTATATTTTGATTTATTATCAATGCCCAAGAGCTTCATAAAATCTTTTATCTTAAAGATATAAGGCTTAAAATTCTCGTCTTGGGGTTGAACCATTGAAGCTAATGTTAAAATGATTTTTTGCTCTTGTAAACTTAAATCATAATTACAATTAATTAAATTATTACTTTTAGTTACTATATAATTCTTGTCCACACAATCACCTCATGGTACATATTAACATATTAATATAACTACTACAATACACGGTTAGTGTAGTAGTTAGGTATGTAAATGTAGTATATGGGTATGAAAATGTAGCATTAGATTTCTTTTTAGGTATGAAACTGTAGTAGTTAGGTATGGAAATGTAGTATTAGATTTTTGTACAAATCCTTATTTTTATATACTCTTAAAGACAACAACAAATATAACCTATTTATGGCCAAAGGCAACTTATTTATGGTTATCATCCTTGTTGTTGTTTTATATGTTTAACAATCTTTTTGTTTAACATGTTTAGGAGGTGCTTCTAAGCTAGTCATATCAAGTTTTTTTATTTTTTTTAATCACTTTAAAACTGATGTTTTAAAAATAACAATAAGTAAAAAATAAGTTTCAAATAATAATCCCAAATATTGTATTTACATATATTTCCTATTATTTCTCTATAGTAACATTCTTTCTAATCTGACACAACCCGTTTGTGTCAGATAACAAATGACTTATAACCTAGTTTTGTAAAAAACAGTCAATTCCCAATTTTCTCTAATCTGACATATTGACTATTTTTCAAATGTTGTGTAATATATGAATTGGGAATTCTAATATATGACAATGTATGATATAAAAACAAGTTGAAAACCTAATATATACGACGGCGTTTAACAAATTAAGCTATAAACTATGTGTATGTTAAACGTTTAACAGCGTTTAACAAGGAAGGTCGTCTACTTTTAGAGGTGAAGGTATATAACATAGCAGGAATAAAACATTAGCTTAGAGTGTAAATTTGCTTATTAAATCTTTAATAGTGTTAACAAAAGGTGATAAATAACTTTTAAAATGAAAAAAATGAAGAAAGGAAAATAAAAAAATGAAAACTGTAGAACCTATAAGAGATCTACGAACCATAAGAAGTATGAGAGCATATTTAAGAGATCAAAGTCTTCGCAATGAACTATTATTTATTCTTGGAATAAATGTTGGCCTTCGAATAAGTGATATTTTAAAATTAACCTTTGATGATGTCCTGAACTTTAAGACCATGAGTGCTAAAGAATATGTAATCATCACAGAAAAGAAAACCTCAAAAACCAAAAAGTTTTACATAGGTACCATAGTAAGTAAACTAATTGAAGGTTATGCTGCTACTTTGGAAGAAGTGTTACCAGATATGTATGTATTCTGTAGTAAAAAATCAGAGAACAAACCAATATCTCGCCAGCATGCCTGGTATATATTAAATAATGCCGCAGAAATGATAGGAATAGTTGAAAGAGACTATACCGGAAAAATAATATCCGGAGAAATAGGTACCCATACGATGCGCAAAACTTTCGGTTACCACGCTTATACCAGTGGAACAACTATAGAGCTGTTAATGGATATATTTAATCATTCCTCTAAAACACAAACTTTAAGATATATAGGCATAACAGAAGATCAAAAAAAGGATGTTTATATGAGCAGCAACTTGGGATAACTAGGGCTTTTGCATTAATGAAAGACTGTCATTGCAACCCCTCAAATGAAATAAATCCTTCATGTTTAAAATGAAGGATTTATTTCATTTTCTAGATTGTTCTATCTCAATATATCTTAAATGCATATCTCAATATATAATTCATTTTAAATAAATGTCTTGCCTTTCTTTATCTAAATATTTTATATCGAGAAATAATATTTATCTGCGTTGTCGACCGTTCCCACTGTCACTTAGCAAAAATACAATAATAGCTCCAAGAATTAAGATTGAAACTACTAAAAGGATAAAATAACTAAAAAAATAAAAACTACTAGCAATTATAATAACACCAAGAGCTACAATGAAAATCTTCAATGAAATATGAAGATCTTGAATAGCAATCACTTGTAATATAGTAGATGTCCCTAAAGATATAGAAACAAAGAATGCGGAGAACGTTAGAATCGTTGCTTTAAAATATGTACCTGGCGATTGAAAATAATATTTTATAAATTCTGGGATTGTGCCAGGCCTGGGCAAAGTATGAATCATATCATAGGCAAAGTAACCAAGCACACCTGTAAGTATGAATAATACTATATATACAAATTTATTCTTTAAAAAATCGAATTTATCTATTTTTAAACACCCCCACTTAAATTATATTTATAAAGTAATGTAAATTGTAATAATTGCAAATGTATAAAGCTTATATATTGAAGCTCTCTCTAATTTGAAAAGTTTGAGCTATATATTTCTTATCTAATTTTATTTTTAACCCCCAACTCCTAAGGAAGCGGGGGAGATTTTTTTATTAATATTTATATCTAACTAAAACTTGTGGATCGTACTGCCAATATTGAGAAAGAGTAATTCTCTCTCCTACCGCAGCTCTGTTTAATTCTTGAGGTTGTCCATTAGGGGCTGTCCACCTTGCTTCTACTATTTTGCTCATATCAGTAGCCATTTCAAAAGGCATTAATATAATAATATTTGCTTTTGCACCAGGTGTATTGTTTAAGGTAAAACTAGAAAGAGGTACAATTGTTTCCAATGTGTATGTACCATCAGCGTTTTTGGGAATGTATTTACTATAGCTAAAAGTTATATACTCTTGTCCAGCTGGAATAGTAATAGTTTGGCTATTTTGTTTATATTCCGAGTATTTAGACATGACACTCACTGTTTCGTTCATTGCATCTATAGTTGGAGTCTCTATATACTTATTTAATGCTTGCTGCATCATACCTGGAATTTGGGCTATATCTTCCTCAGCAGTAGGATCAAAAGACTCAGCATTCAGGGGAGTTCCATCCGGAAGGTATATCTTAGGTGGTTTTACTCCTTCGCAAATCGGTAATATAAACTTCGTATCTTCTATCATCGGGTTTGTTAGTCTAATATTAGCAGTAATTTTTGCAATATCTTCTGTATGTCCATATAGTGAAAGTGGCGTTACGTCAATTGTTACAGATTCTGTTAATATTGGTAAGTTTTTAATACTTTGAAGAATCATATCTGATCCTCCTCCTTCTTTTTTAAATTTTAGTTTTCTGTTTTCAGGGTTACCTTAAAGAAGGAATTTTAATATTATTGTAGAATATTATTGTAGAATATTAAAATATAAGTATATATCCTTATTCAAGTCCCTTGGGTAGCTAGTACAAATTGTCGTTTGTATTAGCTATATTTTTTTGACCTTCATAATAAAAAATGAACCTCCTTATTTCTTTATTTGGATATTCGAAATGCAATAAAATTAGCTAGTGTTTTAATGTAATTCCAATTTTATAACGTTTCGTTACTATTATAATAACACATAGGCAATATTGATGTCAATAACTATTTGTTATTATTTTTTATGCCTATTTGTTATCTATATTGCCAGTTTTTTTTACATGTGTTATTATTCATTATACGCATCGTTATAATTAAACTGAAAATTTAAGATTTGCATATAGATCTATTTATATTTAAAGAGGAGAATTCAAATCAATCTTGAGATCTCTTAATCGAATTTTTAGTTTTTATGATTCAATATAAGGAGGAACATATATGTCGATATGTGAGCGAATTATTAAAAAACGAGAAGAATTGGGTTTTACTCAAACTGAACTTGCAAAAAGAGCGGGATTAAAGCCACCTGCAATTAGCCAATATGAATCAGGTTCGAGGAATCCATCCTATGAAGCTCTTATAAAATTATCAAATGCTTTAGGTGTTACTATAGATTATTTAATGTCTGGAAAAGAAATTGAAATTGCAAGCATAACAGATCAATCTATGAAGCTACTTTTAAGGATAACTCAAAACTTATCCATAGAAAAAAAGGATAAACTTTTAGAATATGCATTGCTTTTAGCGCAGGATAATTGTACTACGATTGTACCTATATTGAATAATGCAGTCGATTATGCTGAGTATATATTTAAAAACATGAATATAAACACACTCCCTATTGATGTCTATGCAATTGCAAAATTCCTGAATATAACAATTTACAAACAACTTATTGAAAATGGATCAGAGGGGCTGCTTGTCAAAGGAAAAGAAAATATAATTATTATTAATGACGGTATTAAACTTGAATCGAGAAGAAAATTCACCATCGCTATTTTAATTGGACATGCGATTATACCGTGGCATACGAAAAATCAATATAGTATTAGGAAATCTGGTTCGTCTACACTACTTACAGAAGACGTCCATCAAATGGAGGCTCAGGATTTTGCTGCTAATTTAATTATGCCTAAAATCCATTTACAGAATGTAATTAAAACCGGTACATCTCTAGAAAATTTAAAAGAACTCGCTGATGAAAAATATGAAGTGTCGCTAACTGTTTTGTTGAATAGACTGGTTGAATCTGCTAATGATAAATATGCTATGATTAATTCTAAAAATTGGTCATTCACAAAAAGTTTTCCTTGCAAAAGACCATTAGTAGATCGAGTTCAACCAAATAGCAAAGCGTCAACCTTCTTTGAAACTCCGAGTATGGCAGAAGAGGTTCGAAAAGGTATGGTACCTGCTAAATGCTGGCTTGGAGATGCCGTAGATGGTGAGACTGTTTATGAGGAATCTATATATAATCCGACCTATGGAGCGGTTTTAACTTTATTAACTATAAAGTAGGACCTTGTATATTTAATGTTATATACAATTTTTAGTTTAATATATTACAATTTAAGCCGACATACGTATTTTGTATGTCGGCTTAAATTTATTACTAAAATTAATAAATATTTTAGAATTATATACGCATTAAACTTATGAAAAATATGATAGAACATATATGGAATTAAATATGAATTATAATTTGTTTATTATTGAAAAACTCTTTTTTGCACTATCTAAAATCTTCTTACATTCTTTAAAGTTAATATAGGTTAGAGGGCTCAATCCCACCTTTTTTAACGCAAGTTCATCTATATCACCGTTATGCATAAGTGAATTTCTCAAGTTGTACATTCGCTTTAAGTGTGTAAATGCTTTCTCATCTAACTCTTTCAGACTTTTACCTTTTAAATATTTTAATAATACATTGTAATATTGATCCAAATAATCATAAGTTGACGATGATATTCGATTAAAAACAATGTCTCCTTCAGGCTCTAACTTACCTATGTACCTTCTTATAAAGGATTCTACCGATATGCTACAATATATTATAAAATCTTCATAGCATCTTTCATATAAGGATTTCTCTGCTTTATTCAAGTACAAACTATACGTTTGTACTTCAGTATTATTGGCGTTAAAATCATTAAAAGTATCATTATTAACATAATTTATTTTTTCAAATGTATTAGATAACATATAGTAATCAGTATATTGGATAACTCTTTTTACATTACTAGATAGTTTTGCATTAGGAGAATAAAAATTGAATTCTATTTCATTACCAAAACAATAACTTATAGGTTTAATTGGAAATGCCTCTATCCAAAACATATTTGATTTATTTCTTAAATAGTTTAATATTTTTTCTAGTCTTTTATTTACTGAGCTAAAAATAGAACTTATCTCTTCTAATGGTAACTTTATCATAAATTCATCGGTATTATTAGAAATGCTCGTCTTTTCATAATCTAAATAATTACAATTCTTATATATTGCTTCAACCCTAATATTATTATTACCAATTATTTTTTATTATAAAGGGATCCATCGGACCCCGCTTATATTAAAACTCCATTTTCAATTCTTCGGCATAATCATAAGAAATTATATTGTCTGTATCATTCTTAATCCACCCAGACTCTTTATGAGACTCATCAGATATTTTGCTACAGCTAATATCCTTAAACCTTTTTATAACAGCATCTATAACATCCATTTCTTCCTGATCATATATAGACATATCATAATTTTTTTTACTTTTTAACTTAGTGGTTATAGAATTATTGTAATTGTCCTCAGTTTCTTCTTTATAAAATTTATCATCAAGTAAGTTAATTATCTCTTCATAACCTTTCTTTTCGATAACAGGTCCATATTGTTGTTTTACATATCTTAATCCCGTAATAGATCTTACATTTTCTTTAAAGTTCTCAAAATCAATAAACCACAAATATTTATTTAAACTGGTTTTATATAAATTATCAACTTTATCTGCAATATAGCTTATAAGATTCTCAACTCTCTCAATTTCAAACTTTCTGAATCCATTTAATATGTCTTCATCATGTTTTAATTCGCTTTCAAGCAATGACTTAACCATATTTTTTTTAGAACTTTGAAAATAGCTTGTTATCTTATTATAATTTTTTTCATTTATTCTTGTGGATTCATAGGCCTCTGTAACCTTTTGTTTAAATTTTTCTTCACTTGTTATAATATCTTTTAAAATATCGCTGTGACTCTTACTTGGCAGAGCACCTCTTTCATATCTGTTAATCGTCATCTTTCCCCATCCAAGTAATGAAACAAGCTCTCTTTGAGATAAATTATATTTTTCTCTGAATTTGATAACTTCTTCTGAAGTTATTGTACCTGTAAGTTCCCCGTATTTCGCGTAAAGCCTTTTTAAGTTATCATTTTCAATGTCAATCACAAAAATATCCTTGCCACACACATCGCAAGTAGCAATGTTCTCTTCAATATTTACGCTCTGACCTTTATATTTTTGTATAATATTTTTCCTTATAGAATAATTCACCTTTTCATTACAATTAGTGCAAAAGATATTTTTCATATCCAATCCGCTCCTTATATTTATATTTATAAAAATTATTTTAGATCTAAAGTTCTCTTTACTCAACAAACAATATTTATATAATAATTAACTATTGTATTAATATAATACCATAACAGCCAGTAATTTGCCACTATTTGATGGCAGTTTTCTTTTATTATTATATAATTTTTTTAATTAAATTATACAAAAGTCTCTATAATTTTATTTTTTTATTTCAATTATTCTTTTAACTGTAAAGAGCACCCTTATAACAAGGATGCTCTTTACAATTCAGCTTATTCAATTCATAGGTAGTAATCACAAAACACCATAATTCCTACCTACCTTATCAACTTATCACTTTAATTTGTGTTCAACTATTTTCAATAAGATATCTTATAGGGGTAGTAACCGCTAAGCGTAAATTTACCACGTTAA
This sequence comes from Clostridium estertheticum, assembly GCF_026650985.1. GTDB lineage: Bacteria > Bacillota > Clostridia > Clostridiales > Clostridiaceae > Clostridium_AD > Clostridium_AD estertheticum_C. The sequence goes on along the minus strand of NZ_CP086242.1, from coordinate 21,586 downwards.
GACACATATTACCAAAATGGTGATAAATTCAGAGAAGATATTAAATATACTAGTGTTAATTTAATATTTTTCTCAAATATTTTACATTAGCTAATATATATTTTTACGTTTGTAAAATCCATTTCACCTGGCCGTGAAATTTGTATAGCTAGAAACAAATCAAATAACCTCACCTCAAACTCTTGAGGTAAAATAGCATAACTAATAGATTCTCTATTAAAAATAACATTAAAATCATCAATAGTGTTATTACTTAATGAAAATATTTGTTTTAATATGAGTATACCATCATTAAAACAAATATTAAACCTTACAGGAGACTTAAAATAATCACTTTTGTATCTTATATCTAGACTTGATAAATGTTCCAAAAACGACGTTTTTTGAGAAGGCGTATTTCAGTGCTTTTATTAAATATATTTACAAATAAAGCCATTACTATTGCCATTGTGATTTTTTCACCAAAGCACAAATATTCTTATAGCTGTATCTGATTTGATGCTTCACTCCCTATATCATACCAATATCAAATTTTCAAGGCAAATCACACACAATTATCTTGCCAATATTTCGCTGGAATGCAACAAAAATCTGTTCCTATGTTTGTCATTTATAACATTCAAACTATGTTCGTCTAACTGCATGTTTCTTCCCCTTGTTTTTTGGCATTGCGACTCCATCCTTATAACCTTTCATACAAAGCAACATAACTATTGATAGAGTTATCATAAAGAGCATGATAACAATTTCCAATGAAACATTAAAGGTAAGAGTGCCATCTCCCGTAAATTTAATAATTCCAAGACCAGCGGTAATAGGGTAATAATCGGTCAAATTTTTACCCGCGATAAAGATACCACAAAAGCCATAAACAAATGCTATTCCGACCCCGGCAAGAAACCCGTTTTGTTTTCGACTAAAAAATATGATGATTGGTAACACGGCCAGATAACAACAAAATCCCATCCCAACGAGTTGTAAGAACGATTTTGCTACAAGAGATGGTGACATATTCCCATGACAAAATAGCATCCCCAGGATGAATGTGCATATAAAGCTAAAGAAGCCGTACAATGCAATCACAAGTCCAACCGTAATCAGTTTCCCAGTCAACAATTTACGAAATGTAATAGGCACAGTCAACATATTTTTCAATGTATGATCAACGTACTCACGGTTTATTATGTAGCCTCCTATCAGAACAATCATAAATGGGAAAGCCATGCTGAAGTTGTTCCATATGACGCTGTTCGCATAATTCTCATACTGCAGCATTTCATGACCTTTTATGCTGGTTTGCTGAAAAGCTGCTAAAAGTGCTGAAAATAGCACTGCCACAGTGCCGACCCAAAGAATGCTGTAGCGTTTGAGCTTTTGAAACTCTGTAACAATTATATTAATCATAGTTTCCTCCTAATCTTCCTGCTTTTTGTATGTTATTGAAATCAGCAAAATCGATATTACCGCTATTAAAAAAAGTATGCCCGCACAAACAGGAGTGGATAACATATATGGTTTTCTAAGTGTAGCGTTTTCTACGGTGAGTCCACTCCAAGAGGACATCCACCAACGCATAATGACTGAAGCAGGCAACACACTAATGAAAACACTATTAGGGGCAAAATTCATCATATTAAGTGCTATACCAAAATTGAAAATAGAATAAATGAAAGCAATTATGGTGGAGAGAATATAGCTTTTATTAAAATAGACAATGAGAATGATAACGGGAAGGACTGACACAAAGAACATGATACCAAGGATGACGCTTAGTCCCAATTTAAAAACTATTCCTTCTACGGTACCCACAATTAATCCGCCGATGATCGTAGCACCTAAACCGGCTATAGAATATAGCACAGCTACAATCAATAACACGGTCAGCTTTGCTAGTACGAGTTTGGTTTTAGGAACCGGTACGGTTATCAGATTTTTTAGCATGTCGCTGTCTCTCTCCATAAAAAACAAGATGCTCGCCACCACACTTAGTACGCATGGCAAAAGAAGAAAATGTCCGAACATAACAACTAGCCTAAAAAGCTGCTCAAAATCCAGATGGTCTTTTGCTACTAATACTGTCATAGGTATAGGAAAGAGACAGGCTGCTAACATGGAAAATAGAATAAACCGCTGCCGTTTGATTTTAGCAAATTCGCATATTATTAAATCAAGCAATACCCTCACCTCCAGTGACATTTTTGAAGTAATCCTCCAACGTATCATTTTTGGTATGGGCTTCTGATACATCGATACCGTTTTCTATCCATTTACGGGTAATGGCAGCTACCTCAATTTCCGTATCGTAAAGCCGTAAATTATGATTGTCATCCACATGAAAGTTAGAAGTGTGGAAATCAACCTCTAGAATCCGGGAAGCTTGGGATGCATTTGTAACAATGAAGTGAATATATCTACTATTTTTCTGCTGCAATTCCGCCAAACTTTTTTCTTCCAGCAAAACGCCGTTATCGATGATACCAATGTCATCCGCAAGCAAAGCCATTTCTGATAAGATATGACTAGAAATCAAAATTGTTTTACCCTGCTCCGTACTAAGCCGTTTTAAGAAATCACGGACTTCCGCAATACCGATGGGATCAAGTCCGTTGATGGGTTCATCCAAAATTAAAAGCTCTGGATCATGCATAATAGCATTTGCAATGCCCAATCTCTGTTTCATACCAAGCGAATACTGTGAGAACAGTTTTTTATCCATATAAGACAGCCCCACCACATCCAATGCATTCTTAATGGCATCACGGGTGGGTATTCCACGAAGCCTTGCAATAATTTTAAGGTTTTCAGTTCCAGTGAGGTTAGGATAAAAGCCTGGCGATTCAATAAGGCTTCCAATTCGGGAAAGAATTTTCTTTTCGCTTTTATGAATGTTTTTTCCGAAAATGTGTATTTCTCCAGCTGTAGGATTCGTAAGGCCTAGTAACATCTTCATAGTGGTAGTTTTTCCTGCACCGTTACGTCCGAGTAAACCATAAATTCTGCCTTTCTTCACATGGATGTTTAAATTGGCAACACTTTTTTGTTCACCGTACTGTTTTGTCAAATTATTTGTCTCAATTACAAAATCTTTCAAAATATAAATTCCTCCTTTGTCTTTATAAATTAATTTTATCACCCCAACCTTGCATAAACCTTGCACGAACCTTAAATTAACCTTGAATGTCGTTAAAACAATAAAAAACCTGCCTTTCAGCAGGTTTTTTCATCAGCCAGTGGAAATTGTACGATGAACTCCGTTCGTTGATACTGTTCGCTTTTGACTGCAATGGAACCACCCATCTTTTCCACAAGCTGCTGCACGATGGATAGTCCCAAGCCACTTCCTTTTTCAGAACGTGCCATATCGCATTTATAAAGCCGTTCAAAGACATGTGGCAAATCCTGTTTGGGAATTCCCGTGCCATCATCTACAACAGCAATCATTACATTAGCGGCAAGTAGAGAAACTCTGATTTTGACGTGGGTTGCCCGACTATGGGATATCACATTCTGAATCAAGTTGTTCAGAATACGAGAGTAGGCATCTGTGTCCAAATTGACCTCGATGCGCTTTTCGTAGATGTCAATATCGAAATCAAGACGAGTGTTCTCGAAAATTGGAACCCAGTCTTTCAAAATGTTTCGGCTTAGTTCTGCGAGTTCCACATGCTGAATTGTAAAGGTTTCCTCACTTGAGTTGAGCTTAAACCATTCAAACAACACATCCACATAATCTTTCATATCGTGCGCCCTCAGACGTGCGGTTTCAATATATTCTTCCCGCTCTGCACCGACTACAATGCCTTTCTGCACCGCATCCAAATATCCTATAAGGGTTGTCAGAGGAGTTCGCACATCATGAGAAAGACTTGTCATCAATTGTCCATTCGCTTCCTCCGTTTTTTTCATGCCAATAACCTGTTCGCGAAACTCATGAACAATATCATTTATTTTATAGCAAATAATAGAAGTCATATCGCTAGGTTTCGCCAGTATTTTTAGATTGCTGTTGCCTTGTGCAATGTCACCCAGAGTTTCTGAAATATCATTTAGCTTCAACCGTACATTGTGCATTTTGCGGTAGAGTAGAATTGTAGAAATGACTGCAGCAACAGCAATAACAATCACAGCCACAAATAACAAAATACTCACATAGATTCCATCCATGGTTATACCTCCCGGCTAAAGCGGTAGCCTACGCCTTTGACAGTCTGGATATAGACCGGCTTGTTTGTATCAGGCTCAATTTGCTTTCGTAGTTTGCTGATATATCCCATGATGTTGTTATCATCATAGGCATATGGTTCCTGCCATATTTCTTCATATATCTGCTGCTTAGTCAGAATTCTACCCTGGTTTTTTGCAAGGTAGCAAAAAATGTCAAATTCCTTTGGGTGAAGCTCAACTTGCCCATTTCCAATGTAAACAATCCGGGTATCCAAGTCAATAGTAAGATTCTGAAATGAGAGCTGCTTCGGTTCCTCGCTAAGACTGTTGTTTAAGGTTGTATATCGGCGAATCAAAGACAAAACGCGGGCGATAAACTCTTCGACATCAAAAGGCTTCGTCAGATAGTCGTCTGCACCGGAACGTAGGCCATTTACCTTGTCGACACTAGCAATTCTCGCAGTAAGCATAAGCACCGGAACAGTACTCATTTCTCTTATTTTTGAGAGCACCTGAAATCCATCAATTCCCGGTAACATGACATCCAAAACAATGAGGTGATAGCTTTCTTGTGCTAGGCGGCTTAAGCCATCCGTTCCGGTATGTGCAAAATCAGCGGTTAGGCTCTCCTTTTCTACACATTTTTTAAGTAATTGACATAGTTCTATGTCATCATCAATAATCAAAATATTATTTTGCATAACATGACCTCCATCATTTATCGGTGACCTGTTATACCGAAATATAATCAAGCCTACTTAATCCTCCAAAAGTTACGTTAAGGTCATTATATACGCAGAACCGAATAGAATCAAGTGAACCGTTTTTAACAAATTTAATCTAATTCAAGTAAATCATGAATATTAAAATTTACCTAAATTCTTTCATTTTATCAAGCCTTACGTCATAATTTTCATCTCAATAATAGGGTCACTCCGCTATACTCAACAACTCTAAATCTATTGATTTTTTTAAACTTAATTTTTATTGTTTTATTTGTTCATGCAAAGCGTTTTATTAGTAAATTCTAAGCCTTCTTCTTGATGTGAGATAACAATCATGATATTGGAAATATCCTTTTCCTTAAGTAATCCATGAATAACTTCTCTGGTTTCTTTGTCCAGATTTGAAGTAGCTTCATCCAATATAATAATATCTTTTTTAGCTATCGTAGCTCTTAAAAATGCAATAATTTGAGTTTGACCACCTGACATTCCTGTACCATTTTGACTGATTTCAGTTTCCAAACCTTTATCAAAACTATCTATGTACTTTCCTAAGTTATATTCTTTAATTAAATTAATTATGTCCTGTTTGCTTTTATCAACTTGTCCATATAAAATATTCTCCAAAACACTTCCTTTAAATAAAAATATGCTTTGAGACACAACTCCTATTCTTTTTCTTATACTTTTTTTATCTAACTTAGAATATTTCTTATCATTAATAAAGATTTCTCCTTCTGAAGGGTCATACAAACCCAAAATGATTTTTATTAATGTAGATTTACCTGTACCATTTTCTCCTTTTAAGAAAAGCTTGTCTCCTTTATTAATGATAAAATTCAACTTATTAATAATATTTTGTCCATTAGCCTCATATTTAAAGCTTAAGTTTTTAATATTAATTGTTTGAATAGAGTCCTCTATTATTTCAGGTCTATTCTCATTTTCATCTGTTAAATCTAAAAATTCTTGAATTCTTTCAATGCTAACACATACTGGTTTTAATGTCATGCCCAAATTGGCAAAAGCCATTGTACTTCCAACCACCTTACCCATATAGGTTGCAAAAGCTGTATATATCCCAATAGTTAATTCACCCTTTAAAATTAATACACCAGAACATAACAATATCATTAGTGTAGCTAAATTATTTACTAAAGCAATATTCTCCACAAAAAGTAGAAATTGCTTACTTTGCTTTATCCCACTCTTCACCACAGCTTCTATCTTATTTTTAAATTTGATTAATTGAGTTTCCTTACCATTTAATATTTTTATCTCCTCTATACCATTTAAAACTTCGTAAGTTTCACCACTTAAAATTGCTGAAGTTTCTAACAGTATTTTTGTGCTTTCAGTCAAATGTTTTGATGAAGATTTTACTGTAAAATAATATATTGGGATCAAAAACAACGCTACAATAGTTAACTTGAAATTTAAAGCAAACATCATTATAAGTGCAAATATCAAATCAAAAACTGTTAAAACAACACTTATAAAGGTAGGCGAAAACAATTTGCCTATATTTGAGCACTCAGAAATTCTGCTTAATACATAACCTTTTTCAGTTTTAGATAAAAAGCTCATAGGTAAATCAATTATTTTATCCATCAGTGACATTCTAATGTCATTTACTACAAAGTTCTCAATTTTTATAAAAAGCTTTTTAGAATATATGGATATCACATATATCAATATATAAAATAAAGCTAAAATCATAATAAGTTTGTATAATTCATTATAGCTCCTATGCTTTAGTAGAATATTATCTATTATATACCCCATCAAATATGGTATAGGCATATAAATAGCTGAACAAAGAATCATTCCTAAGATTCCACCCAAAAACCAAAATTTGCACTTTTTAATATAGGGTTTTAATTTAAATAAACTAGTATAACTTCCCATCTTATACCCCTTTTCACTGATACTACTGCTCACTTTTGTATGATTTACAATAAGCATTTTTGGAAATTAATTTCTCATAAGTTATCTCTTTAATTATTTCACCATTATCCATAACTATAATTTTGTCAGCATCCTTTATAGTTGATAATTTTTGTGTTATAAATACTTGTGTTATTTTTAAATTATTTAAATTTTCACATATTTGTTTTTCTGTAACTTCACCTAGTTCACTTAAAGCTTCATCAAATATTACTATAGAAGGTTTATTTACAAGTGCTCTAGCTATAGCAATTCTTTTTCTTTGTCCTCCAGATATATTTTTACCTGCCTCGCCTATAAATGTATTATACTTCAATGGAAGTCTCATAAATTCATCATCAATACATACTTTTTTAGCAGCATTCCTTATATCTTCTAATTGTAAGTTTCCTGAAATATCAATATTATTTCTAATAGTATCATTAAAAAAATATGATTCCTGAAGAACTATTCCTATATTTCTTCTTAACGTTGTCATATTAAGGCTATTTATATCAATACCATTAATCTTTATATTTCCGCTATTGGCTTTATAAAATCCTAGTATTAATTTTGTTAAAGTCGTTTTTCCTGCTCCGGTCGCTCCTATTATAGCTACTTTTTCTCCTTCATTAAATTTGAAAGATATATTTTTTAAAATTGAATCACTAAACTTATTATAGGAAAAATACACCTTTTCAAACTCTAATGTTTTTATTGTTTCTATTTTCTCTTTATGGGTATTTTGTTCATATTCTTTATAGTTCATTACTTCATCAAACTTGTCAATAATTGATCTTGAAATTCGAATTTTTTGTATATTGCTAACTAAAGATTCCATAGTACATAGAAATATTATTACAATTAAAATAAATCCTAAAAGACTTCCTATTGATAATGTACCTTTAATAACATCACTAACCCCAAAGCAAAGTATAACTATAGGCATAGTTATGCGAATACTTACAGTTGTACTTTCAATAAAACTCTTAATTTTACTTTTTTTATTAGACATCTTTATATCATTATTAAATATGTTATTGCAACTAGCAAAAATATTTTCCTCCATACCAGTATATTTAATTAAATTTATACGATTTAAACATTCAACTAAATAGCTTTGTATATTGCCTTCAAACCCTCCACATTTATTCTTTAACTTTTTCGAAGCTAAGTAAAATAATGTATATTTCATTATTGCAAGAAAAATTACTATCAATGATAGTTTAATAGATTTTGTAATCATAATTACCATAAGTATAAAAATCATAAATGTATCCGGAATCATAGTTGTAACAAAATTAGAAATATTTTCACTTATTATATTTATATTATTCAATAAAGTTTTTAAATCTTTTGTAGCCCTTAATTCAAAAAAATTCATAGGAAGATTTAAGAATTTTTTTATAAATTCTTTTGTTATATCACCATATAAAATGGTTTGAAATTTAATTATATATTGTTTCCTTATATATGACACTATTCCATATACTGTAATAATTGTTAAATTTAAAATACTTATTCTATTAACTATATTAATAGTTTGTTTCAAAATTATATTATCTATTAAATGTTGAATTATAAATGGTATACATAAGATAAACATTTGAATCACTAATGAAAGAATAGTAATATAACATAAATTACTTTTTTGCTTTCTTAGTGTTTCAACCATTGTATTCCATTTATTTTTATTCTTATTTTGTATAAATGTATTATTAGGCTTTAATACAACCAAAAAACCTAAAAATACCTTTTTCATATCTTCTTCATTAAGTATTTTTCTTCCACCGTTAGGGTCTATTATAAAATACCTTTTATTTACTATATTTTCAAGTATGATGAAATGATTTTCTCTTATTAATACTATACTTGGTAAAATAATATCATGATTTAAATCATTTAAACTATTTAAACTATTTATTTTATAAGCTTTACAATCTAACCCATAATCCTTAGCTACTTTTTTTAATGTTTTGATAGTAATTCCATTTCTGTTCATACCACATTCTTCACTTATTTTATGTATTTCAACATGGTTACCATAATAATTTAATATCATAGTAAGACATGCTGATCCACATTCAGTATTGGTTGTTTGTTTAATAAATGGAATTTTACATTTTAAAATCTTTATCAAAACTATCACCTACTTTTACTTTACATCACTAAAATCTTTTTCTAATTCTGGACCTTCAAGTCTTGTTATTGCAGGCACTAAATCTGGATCATATAATTTTAATAAAGATAATCCAATCCCTGAAATTCCTAACATTACTCCTGGAACTTCCTTTTGATTTGGTAACCCACATTGCCATTTTCCATTTAAGATATCATCAACCACTATTCTACTATAATTAGTTGTCAAATCTTTTAATTCATATCTATTAAGACATTCACTCGCATAATTTAATATTTCTATATTGCCTAAATCACCATGGCATAAACAATGACTTCTTCCAAAGCCAAATTTTTCAGTTGTATTAAGAGCTACATTTATTTCTTTATCAATATAGTCACGTTCCTCTTTTAAATTTACATATGGTCTAATTAATAATCTACTCAACAATATTCCAGGGGCACCATGACACCAAGCTAAAGGTACCAAGTCTTCATTAACAACTCCCTTGAATGCTCTTTTATCAGCCCAGTTTCCTCTCTCTTTTGAAAATAGACTTCGCTCAAACACTAATGCTTTGTGTCCTGCTTGTGTAAATTTATTCATTCCACTTATATCTCCAAGCTTGTAAAGCGCCCATGAAATACCTGCTGCTCCATGTGAAAAACCAGCTAATGCATTAGAAGCTATCTTTGGTTGCCATCCAAATCCTCCCTCAATATCTATAGCCTTCTTTAAAAGCATTTCACCACACCTAATTGCTAAATCAAGAGCATATTTTTCTCCAGTCTGTTCATATAACTTTATTAAAACTATAATACATCCTGCTGACCCTGACATTAAATCATAATTTTCATCATATTCTATTTGACGCTCTATATATTTTAATGTATCTAACGTTTCATTTAATAACTCCTTATCATTCCACATGTTAGCTAAAACTAGTAATGTATATATTAGAGATGAATCTCCTGAATATGCACCTATTTCAGAATTTTTATAAAACTGCTTTTCAATTTTTAACTGCCTTTTTATTGGTATTATTGATTTTTTTGCAATAGATAAAAAATCTTCTCTATTTGTTATTTTTGCTAAATAAGCATAATATAATGCTACGCCTGCTAATCCCTCATAAAGATTTAGGCTTATAGGTGCAATACTCCACTCAGATTCCTTTTCTCCAACTACATTTATTGATATCCAAGATATGTCTTCTTCATTTTCATTTAAACCATAGTAGGCTCTACTCATCAAGTATTCTCCAAGCATAACTGAAGCTGTTAAATAATCATCATGCAATGTTTTCTTTTCATCATTTGAGAGCTTTTTTATCTTAGTAATTTTATTGTTTTTAACATCTTCAATATCAAGTGATGTCATAGTCGTATTTATAAATTCACATTGAAGGTTACAATCTTTTTCACTAAGATTATCTATCAAATTTAAAACTATATCCATGCTTGTTTCTTTAAAAAAGTTTTTGATACATTTCCCATCATTATTATATATATCTAATTCATTTGGTGTACTTTTAAAATAAGGTATATCTCCTAAAAGAAGATCCTGTTTCTCAAATTCTATTACATCTTTTAATTTTGGAAATGCAACTGTATCATTCCATAATTTATTAAATAACATTTCTCGATCTAATCCACTTCTTAAAAAATCTGGATGAGTTGAAATTTGTAAAAATGAGGCATACTTTTGAGTGAATCTCACTATCAATCTTACTTCAATATCTTTAAATTTTAATATTTCTTTTTTTAGCTCTTCTTTTGAATGGTTAAGATGATTATATGTTTCTTTAAATCCTTCACTTATTATATTTTTAAATTCAATAGTACTAATTTCATCATTATTTAATGTTGGTCTATTATTAGATCCAATTATTTTCCCATAATCATATGAAAAACACATAGACGTTGAATCTATATTTTCTAAAATGGGATTTTTTATGCCAACCGTTTGATTTTTTTGTCCTCCAATACCACTAATGTCTACTCCACCTACTCCGTTCTTTCCCCATGATCGAATTGGTAATATTCCTACTCTTATAACGGATTTTTCAATAATCGAAGCAACATTATCGTATGCAGTCTCTTCTTTATCATAAAGTGTTACATTATGAAAAAGTGCTTCTAAATCTATTAGTACTGGTTGATCTTTACATGCAATTATATTTTCATAATGAAAATCTGTAGCTCTAAAAAGATATAGTATACATAATTGAGTTCCTAATCGCCAATAATAGCTATTTATTTCAGACTCCTTAATGCAAGTCTTATACTCTATATATTCAACCCACCCATAATGTTCTTTATCTAGTAATTTTGTTATATATAGTGGTTTCTTAACTCCTGAATTATTAAACCATTGTAAAAATTTTTGAAATTGATCATCTATCCTTAATGATCTTGGTTTATAAATAATATTAAAGCCTGAATCAAACACTAAATGAATAACACTTTTTCCTTTATTATGAGCATCAGATAATCCCATATTTATTTTTATAAGTTCTCCTATTGGCTTTCCATCATTAAAATATTTAACTAGTTCTTCTCTATCTTTAAGAGTATTCTCAACCACTTGACTCATATTACATATCCAATAATCAATTTTGGTAACCATTATTCTAAACATAACGGAATATTCTGATAGCACAGACTTTCTATAGTCCTTATCATTTAATACAATATTGTAATAGTAACTAAGCTTTTCTGCTTCTGTTTCACCTTTCAATGTTTCAGATACTCTTTGTACATTTAATTCAAGTACCAGTACTCGCAAACTTAATCTCATTAGCTCTTGTAGTAATTTTTCAATCATCTGTTTTTCTGTTATTTCTGTTATTAAAGTATGAGTATATTTACTATGTATTTTATTTATATTACTTCTAAACTTTCCTACAGCAACTTTTAAAAAAGGTTCTAAAAAATTAATAAAGGGTATTTCAGTCTCTGATTTAAGTTTCCCACCATTACTCCATTTAAATCTTGGAAGTTTTTCATCACTATAAGTATCGTTTTCAAGATCTTTAATAAAATTAACCCATATATTAATACTAAGACTTTTTTTTAATAAAAAATCTTTCTCTGAGAATAGATTTAGAATCTCTTCTTCACTTATACCATTGTTTTTTATATAGTTATTTAACTCATCAACACCTATCCCTATAAATTTTTTTTGATAATCTACCCTTTCTTGACTATCTTTTAACTCTTCTTTACTTAATTTTATATCTTTATTTACAATTCTTTCTATAGAAAAAGAACCTAACTTCCATTTATCAAAATTCATCAAAGTCCTCCTTGTAATCGTTTTCTATTTATATTTTTCTCTAGCAACACTGAAAAATGTACCTTCAGTTATAATTATATAAGAATTTATCATCAAATTTTAACTCAAAAATTAATCTAGTTAAAAGTGAATGATTGTAAAGAATATTAAAATGGAATTGTACAAACTTCTTATTTAGTTAACAAAATGAATTTAAAAATAGATATAAATGTGTTCCAAAAAACACATTTATATCTATTAATTACTCTAACAACAGATTGCACTAAAATATGTACATTCAGTTGTAGCTGTACAAATGGCTCCAGATGAAGCGGCTCCGGTTAATTCGTCTAACTCAAGTTCATTAAGTTCAACCATTGCATTTCCTGCTGGATTTACTACATTTTGATTTAATTTAGAACGATACATTGGATTTTTCCATGCTCTTACTATACTGTTGTTTGACATATTATCAACCACCTTTTCATTTTTTTATATTCCTAAATTGTATGCATACAACTATCGGCAGAGTAATAAACTTTAACTTGTATTACTATAAAGGATTTCTTGTTGCTAAATAATTAAGTGCTTGTCCCTTATTTAAAGAATAGCTTTTAAAGTCCTATATTTCAATACAAAAACCATAAGACAGAATTATTTAGTCATAAGAAGTACTATATTCAAATATACAAATCATAAAACATCATTATTTAGTCATGAAAGGAAGAATAACAATAAAGCTTGGTTGGTCTTCCGTCACTTAGTTATTAAAATATTTATATATTCGTTTTTGATAATGAGTTAGCATAATTTGCATATCCTTATTTCTATTTAATTCTTCAAATATATTTTGTTTCTTTTGATAATATATCAACGAATTTGTGACTTTGCAGTTTCATTATTAACATTAACACTTACATGATTTCTACATATTTTTTTTTATGCTAGTATTATGGGGTATCGTCAGCGAAAATGATATTTCGTACGGTAAGGGAAAGGTAATTGCAAAAATGTAATTATCTTACTTGTTAAAATTATATATATAACTGTTTTTATGGATTCTAGTTTTAAAATATTTATATTCGAATGTAATCTTTTAAGCAAAACCTTACATTCGTAAAAATAGCATAAAGTGTTGATATATAAGGACTTATAGCAGATTAAACTAAAGCCTTTTTTCTTATTGTATATTTGAATGTATTGTTTTATTTGATATATTACAAATACTGAATCGAATTGAAAATTTAAAAGATTTAAATTGTTAAACTAAGCACTTTACAGCCTAAATCTTTGCATTTATGGGACTGTGTTTTTATTAACGTACGAAATATCAGTTTTGCGTATGATACCCCTACTTAAACTTTTCTGGCTTTTCAACTCTCATGGATAAAATATGACCACACGCAGTACAAATATCAGCAATTGTTTCTGAACCCGTATTGAAAACATTACCTTTAATTGGTACCATAACAGCGTAACCTGTTAATCTCCCTTTTCCAATTTCTTCACAACCACAGATTAGACATTTTCTATTACTTTCCATAATACTCTCCTCCTATTATTGATGCACGCTATATTCCTGTTGCAACACAAAACATTTATTTAATTATATTATTATTACCGTTACTTAACGAGCGAATTATTTTATATTCTTTTGTTAAACCTAATACATTATCGTTTAATTTTTTATGTTCTTTTTTAATTTATTATATTTATTTAAAGTTTCATTATATCTTGTGTTATAACTTAAATTATTTCGTTCCAGTAATGTATTAACTTTTTTTAATTTATTCAAAGAGTTCTCATTTAGCACTTCTTTTTTAGCTAAATCAATTATTTTATTATAATCTTCCTCTTAAAGTGTTATTTTAGAGCCTATAATACTCTTTTTAACGCTTGTTTGTTCAAGATTAGATATATTTAGTCGTTAAATTTTCTAACATCTTAGATTTAACCTTAAGCTTGTTATAATCCTTGCTAAATTCAACTTCACTTTTTTTCAAATCTTCTTGTTTAGTTTTAATTTTAAAGTCTTGAGTATCCAAATGAATTTTTTTACTACCTGATTCACCTCTTTGAACATCAAACCCCTTGCTTTGTAAAATTTTGGTAATTCAGAATATAATTGTAATAGCGATTACGATTAAAAAGAATAGCCAAAGTGAAATTGAAAACAGGATTAAAGAATTACTTAATATTTATTGTAGGTATTAATACGGGCCTTCGGATTGGTGACATATTAGAACTTAAGGTTAACGATTTGAAAGATCAAACACATATTAAAATAATAGAGCAAAAGACAAATAAAATTAAGAGGTTTTGGCGTAGTGCTCGCAAAACGCGGAAAATATACGTTAAGACAGTTATTACCAAAAAAACTTTTATCAAAATATTCTGAGTTAGAATTAATACCTAATAGTTCTAACTCAGAATATTTAAATAATAGTGCTGAATTGTAAATAACTGGCTTAATGTTGTAAATTTACGCTTTGCGAGCACTACCCCTTTTGTATAAAATAGCAAATGCATATGTTATATATATACAATAAACTACATAATTTATAAAAATATGATATAATATGTAATGATTAGTATTAATATGAAATTAGGGGGGCACAATGCTTGGTATTATACTTTGTGAAGATAATGAACATCAAAAAAAACAAATTGAAAGTATTATAAAAAATGAATTAATTAATTTGAAAATTAATTTGGAAATAGAATTATCAACAAAAAAATATGAAGAAGTTATCGCTTATGTAAAAAGTAATAAAAAGAGAAGTTTTATTTATTTTCTAGATGTAGATTTAAAAGATCAGATATCAGGAATAGAACTTGCAAAGATTATAAGAAGGTATGATTCAAATGGATATATTGTTTTTATTACATCCCATTCTGAACTTTCTCTTTTAACTTTTAAATATAAAGTACAAGCTTTAGATTATATTTTAAAAAGTGATTCTAAAAATATTAAGAAAAAAATTAGTGAATGTATACTAGAAGCTTGTAAGGATTACGACAAAAATAATATAGAAAAAGAAGATACTATAACAATAAATTTAGGAAATAGAATAAATAAGTTCTCTTTATATGACATATTATTTTTTGAAACAACAAGTATAGCTCATAAATTGAGGCTCCATACGCTTAATGGAGAATTTGAGTTTTATGGAAAATTAAAAGAGCTAGATGTTAATTTAAATTCATATTTTTATAAGGCCCATAAATCTTATGTGGTAAACATAGCTAATATAAGTTCAATTGATAAACATAATCATATTATTCATTTTGTAAATGATGAAACTTGTTTTGTTTCTTTAATGTATTTAAATGGACTGATTAAAAAATGTTTGAATTAATTTTAAATATAACTTATATGCTCATTTTGACAGTAAGTATAAGTAACATAATGATTACTATTAGTATTATTAAAATATCTATTAAAAATATTCTGATATTTAATATTATTATTTTTATAATTAGTTTTTTATTGTATGTAAATAAACAAAATTATTTATTAACACCTACTACTACTATCGTAATGTTAATATATTTATACATAATCTCAAAAAAAATATATTATGCTACAATTTTTTCTATTTTAACACAATTAATTTTTGTTTTAAGTGACGCTATAACCGGGTTCTTTTTAGTTTTTGTCGTACGATTAAATTATTCTGAAATTTTAAATAATCCTAAATTTGAAGTAATAACCTATTTAAGTATTTTATTAGTGTCTTATGTTATAAGCAAAGTTGTAGGAATATTTCTAAAAAAAATGTATTTTAGAAATTTCATTAAAATTAAATCAAAAAATATTTTAATTTTCACAGGTTGCTTATTAATAGCTTTAATTGCTATATACTTATATTCACTTTTTTTAAAAGAGTCATTTAAGTCTTTTGGAAAGATTAATGTTGTGCTAAATCTATTTTTTGTATTATTTTTTTTAGCTATAATAATCATCTTCACAAAACTAAACAATGAAAATACAAAAAAAACTTTGGAAGTGAAATTTAGAGATGAAGAATTGTCTAAACTTAAGGAATACACAAATATGTTAGAATATAGTTCTAATGGCTTACGAAACTTTAAACATGACTACATTAACATACTTCAAATTATGGATGAATACATTAAGTCAGATAATATTAATGGATTGAAAATTTTTTTTAAACATGACTTATTACCAGAAAGCAAAAAAATTCTAGAAAGAGATACGTGTTTAATGTTACTTCAACACATAAAAATTGATCCCTTAAAAGCAATCATTTCTTCTAAAATTATTAATGCTCAATCAAAAAATATTAAAGTAAAGATTGAAATTGTTGATGATATAAATGAATTATCAATAAATTTAATTGATATATGTAGGATTGCAGGAATATTGCTTGACAATGCAATTGAAGCAACAGAATTATGTGATAATAAATTTATTGATTTCTTAATATTTAAAGATGAAAAGAATACTACACTTATTATAAACAATTCTTGTAATAAATGGACTCCACCTATTCATAAAATATATGAAAAGAATTTTTCAACTAAAGGTTTAAATCGAGGAATAGGCTTAAAATTTGTTAAAAATATTATTGAGGAGAAATATACTAATGTGCTATTAAATACCAAAATGGAGAATTCAATATTTTGTCAAGAAATTATAATTATTAATAATAGTAAGAAGTATAATTAGTCAATCTTGTACAAGGACTTAGGCATTTTACATTCATTGAACATCCAAAATGGACACAGTGAAGTTGAAACTGCAGCTACGGACATAGTAATTGTACAAAATAATAGTGCTAAAATTTTTTTGGTTTCAAATTTTTTTCTCATTATATACTCCTTTGTAAAAATTATTTAAAATTGCATTTATTTAGTATACCACAGCAAAATAATTTATTTGCATAAAATTTCGTAAGACATGTAAATTTAGTCGTAAAACACATTTTATATTGCTTTGAAATACAAAACTAGGAGATTAACGAATGAATATTGCTGAAAAAATAACTAAAATATTTATTAAATTTATAATAGCCAATACAGAAAAATCAGAAGAGGAGATTGAAAAAGTCCAATATGGATTTCAGATTATAATAATGAACCTTTTTAAAATGATTATTTTATTTTTAACTGCATACTTTCTCAAAATAGGTATATATACCTTAGTTGCTTTTATGGTTTTTGGTATATTTAGATCTTTTGCTTGTGGAGTACATGCAAACACTAGCTTAAATTGTATTATAATAAATTATATTGTATTTTTAGGAGACGTTTTTATAAGTATAAATTTTTCATTAAATAAGAGTAGTGTAGTAATAATGTATATAATAAGTCTTATTTTAGTTAGCTTATATGCTCCAGCAGATACGGAAGAACGCCCACTTGTAAGTGAAAACTATAGAAAAAAGTTAAAAATAAGAGCTATTAGTGTAGTTTTAACTTTTACTTTGATAAGTTTATTAATAGGAAATTCTATATATATGAATATAATTACTATTGCTATAATAGAAGAGTCTATTTTGATTACTCCATTAGCATATATTATTTTCAAGAAACCTTATAAGAATTATGAAAATGTTAAGCTTTAAATTTTTATTATTTAATTATGTTAGTCCTATCCAAATGCATATATTAAAAACGGAATGACATATGATTGGAACCCACAAAGATTTATATTCATGAAATAAATAACCCAAAATAAGACTAACGATAAAAACACTTTTAATAGAGCTTACAATGTTTACATCACTTAATATCCAAATTGGTATATGTATTGATACAAATAATACGGTTGTTACTAAATTAGCTAATATAAAATTCATATGATTTAAAAGCTTTTGAAACACAAAGCCTCTAAAGGGTATTTCTTCAAATATTCCAACCAACGAACCACTTACCCATAATATTCCTATATTTAGATTAATATGTCCTCCTCCAAATATAATTCTCTTTATTATTAAAGCAATTACAAATAAGATACTAATAAAAATTCCCTCTTTAATACTATTGTTCAATTTTAAAAATTCTATTGAGTTTACCTTATCTTTTAACTTGAGATATAGTATAACAGGTGTTATAAAGAATAGCAGATATATCATTAAAATAATAATAAAAAGTTTCAATTTTAAACTCCTTCTGTGTAAAATATAGTTAATTCGTAAACCGTTGGAAGTCATTATCTATAATAAAACCCTACATGGGTTAGCGCCAATATTGGGGGTTGTGTAGTAATGGGACAGAATTTCCCGTTGCACAGCCTATAATTTACCAATTTAAATTTAATTCATCACAACTAGCATCACCTTCAGTAAAACAGTTCTTTGCATCAGCTTCATTTTCTAATTCACGGAATATCTCATATACTGTATTTTTCAAATCGTCAATATCCTTATATTTCACAAAAATTATATAGTCATCATCCGAGGAGGATGCTTTTTGCATCTTATAATAATACTCCAAGTATCTCTCAATATTTTCTCTGGCTTTTTTCTTTCCACGGACAAATTTATTATTATTCTCAACTCTAAGGCTCATGCGGATTTGTGGTGTTTTTTCATTAGTAGGATTAATAGTATTTCCCGAACTATTCCCTTGTTTTTGTATATAACGATATAACGTTGCCTGACTAATTCCAGACATTGTTACTATTTCGCTAATGCTATATTCTTTCGAATTGTATAGTTTTAAAGCTTTTTCAATATTTCTCTCTTTAACTTTAGGTCTACCACCTTTTCGTCCTCTGGCTCTCGCACTTTCTAAACCTTCTTTTGTTCTTTGCACTATGAGATCTCTCTCAAATTGGCTAAATGCTTCAAAAACTGTAAGCATTAAGTTTCCTTGTGGCGTATTTGTATCAAAATTTTCTTTAATACTTATTAATATTATTCCATTGCTCTTGAAATAGTCTACGAGCTCCATCAAATCCCGTGTACTTCTTCCCAATCGAGAAAAGCTTTCTACAATAATGGTATCACCTGCTCTTACCTTATCTTTTAAGCGCATTTGTTCAGGCCTGTTTGTTTTTGTCCCCGACATTTTTTCTGTCAAGGGTTAAGAGGAATTTTACGAATGTAACACAAGTGAGTTGTGTTACATTCAATATTAAGATTTAACTCTCTATTGAACTTTTGGACGATATGTGTAAACAACCCCATACTGTTCATATTCCTCATTATCATAAGTATCATTTGTAGCAAATGATATCATTGCATTTTGTAAATAATCAACCTTCTCTAATAATTTATCATACTCCATATTTCCACCTTTTCTTTCAGTATTCTTACTGTATTCTTACTGTATTAAAGATACAATGTAATATACATGCCTTGGTGTATACGTAACTTTTTTAACTTAGTAAAATATATTAACTTTGCCATCACTGCATTATAGCCACTTTAAACTAAGCTACGTTTGGAAATATTTATAAATATCAGATTTTACTTCCTAAAATCACTAAGCTCCAAAACCGCACTCTCTCCATGATCCTCTTCCTCTATTTTATCCACTCTTTCCACAAGCTCCCCTATCATAACAACCATCTCATGCTTACTATATTCCATATCATCAAAACACTTTACTTTTCCATGGGCCTTTTTGTAAAGCTTCTTAGCATACTTTAATTGTTTATCCGTAGCTGGCTCTGTTTTCTGTTTTTTAACTCTTTCCACAGCATTACCCTTTAACTTAGCTATCTTTTTAACGTATCTCTCTTCAAATACCTTTTTAATATCATCTAAGAGCTCATCATCTACATCAAATCTTTCATTTGTAATTCTCTTAACATACTGCAGCTTTCCTTCTACATCTTCAAATTTATCTTTAAACCAATAATCAAACACAGAATCAAAAACCTCATCCTCAGAGATACCCTTTAAAGCAGTAGTCATACTACCACTAATACTAAGCTTCCATTTTTGTTCTAAATCCACATATAACATAGTAAGAACCGCCCAAATAGAACGCCGAAAACCTCAAAAAAAAAGGAACCAGGTTACACCCATAATCTTATCGGACGTTTCAGTACACCATAATATTTTACATAAAATCATAAACCTTGCTTTTATAAACTTCAAAGTGAACGGGAACCCGGTTATATCCATAATCTTATCGGACGTTTCAGTACACCTATTTTATATATTTACTCGAATACTTTTTTATTGTATTTATACTAATTTTTAATTCTTGAGCTATCTGTGCGTATGTTAGTCCTTTTCCTTTTAATTTCTTTATAGATTCTATTTTTTCTAATTTAGCCTTTCCTCTATTAGTTAACCCTTCTTCATCTCTTCTCTTACTCTTATGATTCTGGTTATTTCTTCGCTTAATTTCTTTCCCATTAATAATAGTCTTAAGAACTTTCATCTCATCTTCAATAATGTTTAAAAGACCTATAAGTGTTGTATTTTTATAGTTGTAACCCTTATATTTATATCCAGATTTGTTTTTCTTTTTATCATCGCCATCTTTAATCTCAATTTTTAATTGCTCTACATCTTTTTTTTCTTTATTTTCGAATTCATTCTCTAGCCACTCCTTATATGCTCTTTCTGCCTGCGAGGTTTGACTCCTAACTTCACTTTCAGGTAATGGGCATATAAATCCCTTGTTAAATTCTAAAGTGTCCTCTAAGGCCTTTTTAAGGTCATTGGTAAAACAACAGGCCCAATATCTATATAAAAAACACATAAGCTCTCTTTGGCTTTTTTCTACTAATTCCCCGTTTTCATCCCTGCAATATCCTTTTCTAAAATTCTGAATCTCTACGATGTCCATCAGCCTTGCATGGTGAAGACTATAAAGATTAAATAATTTTACAACTTTTGATTTTCTTCCACGTTTTTTTACACTTGGATTTTTAATATAATCATTTAGCTCTGGTAGATAATTTTCTTGAATGTCCCGAAGTGAATATCTTTCTTCATTAAAAACCAATATCTCAGTTGCTTGTCCATTTTTTTGATTAATAGTTCCTGATAACCTAGATACTCTAGCTGCATCAATTGATTTAGCATCCGCACCTATTTCTTTTAACTTCTCTAGGAAGAATTTCTGCACTGCATTCCAAAGAGGAAGAGCCATATATGGCACTGGCTCTATAAGCCAGTAAATAACTATCCCTTGACCTGAAATAACTATAAAACTAGGTGGTGGAACCGATTGTTTAAAATAATCTTTCTCAAGTAACCATATAATCTGCTCTGCACTTAAGCCTTTGTATTGTTCTAATGTATAATAATCCAAATCTATAAATAAAGAATTTAATTTTCTTATATTTTCTATACGTCTTTTAGGTTTGTAAAAAGAATTAGGGCTTAAATATATATTTGCATCTTTTACACCTATAACCTTACCTATATTTTCTTTAAGCTCGTCC
>NZ_CP086241.1 GCF_026650985.1 Clostridium estertheticum | reverse complement strand
ACACCAAGACCCTCAGATAGTGTTAAAAAAACATTGAATTTATCTGGGTTTGATAGTACCGATATAGTTATTACAAAAGGTAATACTTATATTGCACCTTTCGTTAATGCAGAAGGACCACAATATCTTGTATTAGAAGATAGTTTTCCAAATGGACGGATGCCACTTGAAAAGGCTGGAGTATTTTTCACTGATAGAGAAACTGTGGAAAGGGTAGAAAAAATGAAGGTATGTACTTGCTTAAATCCACTTCATACAACGCTTGCAATTTTCGGATGTTTACTTGGATTTGATCTTATTGCAGATGAAATGAAAGATCCAGCTTTAAAGAAGCTAGTGGAGAACATTGGATATATTGAAGGGATGCCGGTAGTTGTTGATCCTAAAATATTTAATCCAAAAGATTTCATTAAAGAAGTAATTGAGGTAAGACTTCCAAATCCATATATACCGGATACTCCACAAAGAATAGTATCAGATACTTCTCAAAAAATTGGAATAAGATTTGGCGAAACTATTAAGTCTTATATGCAAAGAGAAGATTTAGACCCCAGAAATCTTAAATATATTCCTCTTGCTATTGCTGGTTGGTGCAGGTATTTAATGGCAATAGATGATAATGGCGAGAAAATGGAGTTGAGCCCAGATCCATTATTAACTATACTTAAAACTTATGTTTCAGAAATTAAGTTAAATAGTTCGGAAAAAGTAGGTAATAAATTAAAAACTATACTTTCTAACGAAGAAATATTTGGAGTTAATCTATATAATGTAGGACTTGGAGAAAAAGTAGAAAATTATTTCAATGAAATGATAAAAAGCACAGGTTCTGTAAGGTTAACACTTGAAAGACACCTAGATTGATTAAGAAAATATAATATAGTGAGCCACTATCAATAATCTGATAGTGGTTCATTTTATTTGATATAAAACAAGATAAAATATTTATAGCTTGTCTTTAGTATAATAAATACATCATAAGGACATAATTTAAAAACAAATACTCTGAAGGGAATGATAGCCTTATGATGTTTAATAAAGTAGAAATATGTGGGGTAAATACTTCAAAATTACAGGAATTAGATGAAAAACAAATACAAGAGTTACTATTTAGAATACAAAATGGAGAATATGAATGTAGAGAAAAATTTATTGAAGGAAATCTTAAATTGGTATTAAGTGTGATAACGCATTTTAGCAACAGAGGTGAAAAGGTAGAAAAATTATTTCATGTAGGCTGTATAGGTTTAATGAAGTGCATTGATAATTACGACCTAAGCCGGGAGGATAGGTTTTCAACATATGCAGTTTCAATGATCATCGAAGAAATAAGAAGGTACTTAAAAGACAATAATTCAATAAGAGTAAGTGAATATTTAAAAGATATTGCATATAAAGTTTTACAAGTTAGAGACAGATTAGTGAAACAAGACAATAAAGAGCCTACTATATCTAAAATAGCCAAAGAACTTGAATTAACTAGTGAGGACATAGTATTAGCTTTAGATACTATTCAAGATCCTATATCGTTAATTGAGCCCACTTATCAGCAGGATGTGGATGAAATTTATGAAATGGATAAAAAACAAGATAACAAAAACTTAGAGGATAGTTTTCCAAAAAACATATTAATTAGAGAATCAATGAAAGAATTAAATGCTAGGGAAAAATTAATTGTAAATTTAAGGTTTGTTAATGGAAAAACTCAAATGGAAGTAGCGAGTGAGGTAGGCATAGCAAAAGAACAAGTAGCTATGATAGAAAAAAATGTATTAAAACATCTGAGAAGGCATGTATAGGATTTTCTTTGAAAATCCTATTTTAAATAGTTCATTTTGTATAAATACTTTATTTTTCAAGCAAACAGTAGTAGTATTAGTTATAAAAATTTATACTCTAGGAGGTACATATATGGTAAACACAGTATTTTTAAATTTAGCAAAACTTAACTTTGACAATAAACTAGACTTTTCGTCGATAACTAAACTAAGCACTTTCACAAAATATGATGAAAATATTGATGAAAAAATTTTAGAGCGAGTTAAAGGTCAAACTATTATAATTACGAAGGAATTACCTTTGAGTGGTAAATTAATATCAGAGTTCCCGTCCTCTGTTAAACTTATATGCGAAGCCGGGACAGGCTATAATAATATTGATATAGCTGCTGCAAGAAAAAAAGGTATTACAGTTTGCAATGTTCCGAGCTATAGCACACAAGCAGTTGCAAACCTAGTAATTACCTACATATTAAATTTTAGTTCTTCATTAATACAACAACAAATTATGCTCAAAGAAAAAAACTTCGATAATTTTAACAAACATTTACAGTTGCCACATTTTGAACTTCAAAACAAAACACTTGGAGTCATCGGTGGATATGGTGCTATTGGACGTGAGGTTATAAAAATTGCCTTGGCAATAGGGATGAATATTATTATATATAGTCGATCAGAGAAATCATGGGAGAACCCAAATGTACACTTTGCTTCACTTGAAGAATTGCTCAAACAGAGTGATTTTGTATCGATTAACTGCCCTTTAACAAAAGATACATTACACCTTATTAATAAGGATAGGCTTAAGTTAATGAAGTCTTCTGCTTTTATAATAAACACATCGAGGGGATCAATAATAAAAGAAACTGATTTAATAAAATCTCTGCAAAATGGTGATATTGCCGGAGCTGCGCTAGATGTTCAGGACCCGGAGCCACCAGAAATTAATAATCCCTTGTTTGATATGGAAAATGTAATTTTAACTCCACATATAGGGTGGAGACGTTTTGAATCTAGGCAAAGGTTGATTGAACTCATGGCAGGTAATATAGAATCATTTATAAATGGAAAACCAATTAATGTTGTAAATTAAAAATTACATATAAAAGCTGACATCATTTTAAGGTGTCAGCTTTATATTTATCGATTAATGAAAATTATTTTCTTTTGTGATGTTATTAGTTACAAATTCCTCTAATACACTCATTATTTGTCCTTTGCTTAATGTGTTATACCAATCCATTCTTTCGACGCAAGTTGAGTCCATCATATCTTTATTGTAAAAACTATCGCCTTTTTTAATCCTTATAAATATCTGCTTCATTGTTATCCTCCTACTAAAATAATTAATTTATTATGGGTGCATAAATTATTTTATAAAGTTCTTTTTATTTCAAATATGCCCATTTTAAAATAACTTATTCTTAGTTAGGGTAATAAAACAATAAAATTATTTATCATTCTATATTGAAAATGGAATTTGTTAACAAGCAAGAAGGCGTATACCTCTTAAATATTTACAAGTGTAGGATATAATATCTCTAATTCTATATAATTCACTTTCTTTATTGCGTGTTCTCCATATTTTTGTAAAATCATAGAACCACACTTCAAGATTTTCAGCGAGATCTCTTGGCGTGAATACTGTATTTATTTCATTCATAGCGTATTCATTCTTTAGTAAGTTTAAGAAAAAGCTATCTACTAACTGAATTGCTCTTGCTGAGACAATAAATTCTTGCAGATCAAATGTGTTTATGCGTACCTTATTAGATAATCTAGTGAACTTATTTTCTATTTCGCAAGCTAGGTTATACCCCTCTAAAATTTTTTTCCAATCAAGATCGCGCAAACTTTTTTTACTATCTAAATCATTCTTAAAATGCTCTTTCCATTCAACTAGTTCATACCATCCCACAACTTGATTCTTTGATAATTGATTAAGTAGGGACACAAGTTTAAGTGAGTCATCACCATACTCTATTATAGAGATGGCTTTATATACATTTTCGAAGTCTTTTTCTCCTTCTGGATTCCATGATAAAGAGGCTCCGTAAGCCATGCCAGGAATTGAGGTACTTAAAAAATTTATATGACCAAAGTCACCCCAGTCAGTATTTAGAACGCCAGTTGCACCATACTTTACACCATAAGCTACCATTCTTTTTATATTTTCAAAACCTTTATCAACTTTATTCACTAGTTGATTCCAACCCCATACACCTGGGCATACGTATTGCTCCATACCTGATTCAGTTATTGCCCTTGTTCCATCTTCTTTTGCATTTTCATTGTAATCCCAATTAAGACAAATGGCATCCTTACTTATATTACTTAAAAGTTCTGGATGATGTAAAATCACATCCCCCCAAAACATAACTCGCTTGCCTTTTTTCTTTACTATATCTATTACTTTGTTCAAAAATTCAACGTATAACATCCCAACTCCAACTTCATCAGCGCGGGCCTTGCTTTTTCCTTTACCTAATTCAAAAGTTTCATCACAACATATATTGAATGTGTTTGAACTAAATAGAGGGATATACTGCATTAGCATTTTTTCAACAAGCTTTATGCTACCTTCGTTAGTTGCATCAAGTGTGTGTGAATTCATTCTATGCTCAAAGGAATACTCCCCTCCTTCGCTGTTTTCTAGCTCACAAAATTCATTGAAAGATTTTGATCTAAGCACTTCGTACATGTGACCGAATGTGGATAATGAAGGAATTAGCTCAACATGTCTTTTGTTACAATACTGGTCTAGTATTAAAATTTCCTCAGATGTTAGTGGATCTTTGTCCATCCAAATTTCACTCATGCCCTTGAATGCAAAAGTGTGCTCTATATATAGCTGTAACTGATTTATTTTATAAAAAGACGCCCTATCAACTAGCTCCATAAGCATTTTAAGTGTTGGTACTTTGCCCCTTGTAACATCATGATAGAATCCACGATTAGAGAAGTAGGGTTCATCATCAATTTTAAGTTTTGGTAGTAAAGCCCCGTTTTGTCTTATAATTTGTCTTAATGTCTGTACTCCATAAAATATGCCTATGGAAGTAGCACCACATATTTCGATGCGGTTACCATCAATAGTTAAGTTGTAAGCTTCTTTTGGACCTGATGTTTTTTTTAATGTAATTATAATTTTATTGCTATTACAGTCAAAAGCCTTATTTATTAATAAATTGAAGCCTAATTGTTGCTTAATTTCATCTTGTAATAAAATAGCAGCATTTAGGTCATCAAAACTACATTGGTAATCTAATACTATCTCTGTATCTCTTTTAAGCTGCAATGTACCTTCTTTTATATCTAAATGTTTTGGACTTGGTATTAAAAACATATTGTGCACCCCTAAATTTTGTTTGATTATGATTTCTTACGTTATACCATATTGGATGAAAAATCAATAGTCTTAAAGAGAATAATAAAATTATTAAAGCAAGGTTAATGTTAAAATTATTTACGTCTTATATATGTAAATAAAATACTGGAATTCTAATAAAATATCTTAATATGGATTTTATTTATTGCTAATAGCTATAGTAATGGTGTAAAATATATTGAATGATGTTAGCTTTGGAATGATTAAAGTAGCGAAGTTTGTTACTTCGTTGAATAATATTTAAGGATTAGATAGCAATAAATTAAGGGAGTTTATAATGAGTGAAGTAAAGACAAATGAATTAAAAAGAGGATTAAAGTCTCGTCACCTTAACATGATTGCTATTGGTGGAGCAATAGGAACAGGACTGTTTTTGGCTTCAGGCGGAACAGTAAGTCAAGCAGGTCCTGGTGGAGCGTTAGTAGCATACACCGTTATAGGAATAATGGTATATTTTTTAATGACAGGGCTTGGTGAGATGGCTACCTTTATGCCAGTTACTGGTTCGTTTGAAACATATGCATCAAGATTTGTTGATCCAGCATTAGGATTTGCGTTAGGTTGGAATTATTGGTATAACTGGGCAATTACCGTTGCGGTTGAAATGGTCGCAGGAGCTATGATTATGAAATACTGGTTTCCGGGGGTGCCGGCACTTGTTTGGAGTATTTCTTTCCTAATATTATTATTCGGGTTAAATATGCTTTCTGCTAAGGCTTATGGAGAATCAGAATTTTGGTTTGCAGGTATCAAAGTTGTAGCGGTTCTAGTGTTTTTGGCAGTCGGTGTCGCAATGATTTTTGGAATAATTGGGGGACACCATATTGGGCTTTCAAATTTTACGTTTTTAGATCCTAAAAGTGGTGCTAAAGGACCATTCCCATTTGGATTTAAAGGTATATTAATGGTTTTCTTAATTGCTGGGTTCTCTTTTCAGGGAACAGAACTCGTTGGTATAGCTGCTGGAGAAAGTGAAGATCCAGAAAAAAATGTACCTAAAGCAATTAATAGTGTATTTTGGAGAATTATAATATTCTATTTAGGGGCAATATTTATTATCAGTGCATTGATACCTTTTACACAGGCTGGAGTTACAACAAGCTCTTTTACCACTATTTTTGAAAGAGCAGGTATTGCTGGAGCTGCAAGTATAATGAATGCTGTAGTTTTAACATCAGTGCTTTCATGTGGTAACTCTGGAATGTATGCGGCTAGCCGTATGTTATACGCAATGGCAAGGGAAGGAAGGGCACCAAAGGCTCTTTCTAAAGTGAATTCTCGCGGCGTTCCTATAAATGCATTATTACTTACTACATTAGTAGCCTCTGCGTCTTTCTTAGTAGGGTTATATGCGCAAGAAACAGTATACATGTGGTTAGTTGCAGCTTCGGGACTCGCTGGATTTATAGCATGGGTAGGAATTGCAGTATGTCACTATCGCTTTCGTAAAGCATTTGTAGCACAAGGAAAAGATATGAATTTATTAAAATATAAAGCAAAATTTTTCCCGTTTGGACCAATTCTTGCACTAATATTATGTGTTATTGTTATATTAGGGCAAGGTGTAACTTATTTTACAGCTGATTCAATAGATTGGAAAAATGTTATTGCATCTTATATTGGATTACCTTTATTCTTAGCTTTATGGATAGGATATAAGGTGAAGTATAAAACTAAGGTTGTGAATCTAAAAGAAGCTAGTTTTAGTACAGAACCAATACATCACGAAAAATAATTAAAAATTATATAGTCTTTAATTATAATGTAGGGTAGCAAAAAGGTTGCAATGATAATTCATTGCAACCTTTTTGTTAACTATTGGTAAATAATTTATATTATTTATAATATTAACAATATTAAAATTATTTTACCATGCGTATCCGAATGAGGTATATTGAAGTATTTAGACATATATGTAGAAATATAGAGTTAATCTTATTAGAATCTATTTATTTGAAAAGTTACCTATTAAATATATGATAGAATACTCCTTGTCGTCACATAGAAGTGGCACACTAAACTAATTGTTAATTACAATTTAATAGATTTTAAATAAAAATTTATTTTAAAGAAGTAGTTGGCAAAACAAGAAAAACCTAGTATTATAGTAGAAGTCGTCACATGATGACAAAGCAAATTGGTCTTTGAAAATTAAACAGAGAAATAGGTAAAGAAATGAAATAACATTTTATTTTAACCAGTCAATTACTTTAGTAAAAGTAATATTTAGTCGTAAGACTAAAAAGTATGTAATGAGCTTGCTAACCAACTTAACAGTTGTCGCAGATTAATTATTTCAACTAAAAAAGTGTAAACTTTTAAATTGAGAGTTTGATCCTGGCTCAGGACGAACGCTGGCGGCGTGCCTAACACATGCAAGTCGAGCGATGCGATCCTTCGGGATCAATTAGCGGCGGACGGGTGAGTAACACGTGGGTAACCTGCCTCAAAGAGGGGAATAGCCTCCCGAAAGGGAGATTAATACCGCATAATATGTTTTGATCGCATGATCTTAACATCAAAGGAATTTTTCGGAATTTCACTTTGAGATGGACCCGCGGCGCATTAGCTAGTTGGTGAGGTAAAGGCCCACCAAGGCAACGATGCGTAGCCGACCTGAGAGGGTGATCGGCCACATTGGAACTGAGACACGGTCCAGACTCCTACGGGAGGCAGCAGTGGGGAATATTGCGCAATGGGGGAAACCCTGACGCAGCAACGCCGCGTGAATGATGAAGGCCTTCGGGTTGTAAAGTTCTGTCTTCTGGGACGATAATGACGGTACCAGAGGAGGAAGCCACGGCTAACTACGTGCCAGCAGCCGCGGTAATACGTAGGTGGCAAGCGTTGTCCGGATTTACTGGGCGTAAAGGATGCGTAGGCGGACATTTAAGTCAGATGTGAAATACCCGAGCTTAACTTGGGTGCTGCATTTGAAACTGGGTGTCTAGAGTGCAGGAGAGGTAAGTGGAATTCCTAGTGTAGCGGTGAAATGCGTAGAGATTAGGAAGAACACCAGTGGCGAAGGCGACTTACTGGACTGTAACTGACGCTGAGGCATGAAAGCGTGGGGAGCAAACAGGATTAGATACCCTGGTAGTCCACGCCGTAAACGATGAATACTAGGTGTCGGGGGTCGAACCTCGGTGCCGCCGTTAACACATTAAGTATTCCGCCTGGGGAGTACGATCGCAAGATT
Organism: Clostridium estertheticum; assembly: GCF_026650985.1. Lineage (GTDB taxonomy): Bacteria > Bacillota > Clostridia > Clostridiales > Clostridiaceae > Clostridium_AD > Clostridium_AD estertheticum_C. The sequence goes on along the minus strand of NZ_CP086241.1, from coordinate 37,289 downwards.
AAAACTCAAAGGAATTGACGGGGGCCCGCACAAGCAGCGGAGCATGTGGTTTAATTCGAAGCAACGCGAAGAACCTTACCTAGACTTGACATCCCTTGCATAACTCAGAGATGAGTGAAGTCCTTCGGGACAAGGTGACAGGTGGTGCATGGTTGTCGTCAGCTCGTGTCGTGAGATGTTGGGTTAAGTCCCGCAACGAGCGCAACCCTTATCATTAGTTGCTACCATTAAGTTGAGCACTCTAGTGAGACTGCCCGGGTTAACCGGGAGGAAGGTGGGGATGACGTCAAATCATCATGCCCCTTATGTCTAGGGCTACACACGTGCTACAATGGTGAGTACAAAGAGATGCAAGACCGCAAGGTGGAGCCAAACTCAAAAACTCATCCCAGTTCGGATTGTAGGCTGCAACTCGCCTACATGAAGCCGGAGTTGCTAGTAATCGCGAATCAGCATGTCGCGGTGAATACGTTCCCGGGCCTTGTACACACCGCCCGTCACACCATGAGAGTTGGTAACACCCGAAGTCCGTGAGGTAACCGTAAGGAGCCAGCGGCCGAAGGTGGGATCGATGATTGGGGTGAAGTCGTAACAAGGTAGCCGTAGGAGAACCTGCGGCTGGATCACCTCCTTTCTAGGGAGTAGATGTATTGACTTCGGTCGATGCAATAGAAGAATTTAATTATTCTTCAAAATATCTATTGTAATTACTCGTTCCTATTTCTCTGTTTAATTTTGAGAGACTAATTATATTAACTCTTAGGAGTTAATTAATTAATAGTTTTTCTTAAATGTTCTTTGAAAATTGCACAGTGTATAAAGTTGTTTTAAAAAGATTTAAATCCACGCAAGTGGTTATAAGTTAATTTATTACGATTTCGCAAAATTAATATTAAGTAACAAGACGTCTATGTAAATAGACAGAATCAAAGGTCAAGCTACAAAGGGCGCATGGCGAATGCCTTGGCACTAGGAGCCGAAGAAGGACGCGTTAAGCTGCGATAAGCTTTGGGTAGGCGCAAATAGCCTGTGATCCAAAGATTTCCGAATGGGGGAACCCACATAGTAACAACTATGTACTGCATACTGAATAAATAGGTATGCAGAGGTACACCCGGGGAACTGAAACATCTAAGTACCCGGAGGAAGAGAAAGAAATATCGATTTCCTAAGTAGCGGCGAGCGAAAGGGAAAGAGCCCAAACCTAAGTCTTTGACTTAGGGGTTGAGGATAGATCATAAATACTGCAATTCTTTAATTGAAGATAGCTGGAAAGCTGCTCCGCAGAAGGTAATAGGCCTGTAAATGAAAAGGAAGAACAGTCAGATCTAATCCAGAGTACCACGAGACACGTGAAACCTTGTGGGAAGCTGGGAGGACCACCTCCCAAGGCTAAATACTACCTAGTGACCGATAGTGAAGAAGTACCGTGAGGGAAAGGTGAAAAGAACCCCGGAAGGGGAGTGAAATAGAACCTGAAACCGTGTGCCTACAACCGGTCGAAGCACTTTTTATGTGTGACGGCGTGCTTTTTGTAGAACGAGCCAACGAGTTACGATATGTAGCAAGGTTAAGTACTTAAGGTACGGAGCCGAAGGGAAACCGAGTCTGAATAGGGCGTTCTAGTTGCATGTCGTAGACCCGAAACCGGGTGACCTATCCATGGCCAGGATGAAGCGGAAGTAAAATTCCGTGGAGGTCCGAACCACGTTGGTGTTGAAAAACCATGGGATGAGCTGTGGATAGCGGAGAAATTCCAATCGAACTCGGAGATAGCTGGTTCTCCTCGAAATAGCTTTAGGGCTAGCGTCGATTAATTGAGTAATGGAGGTAGAGCACTGAATGGGCTAGGGGCTGACAACAGTTACTGAACCCTATCAAACTCCGAATGCCATATACTTTTATTTCGGCAGTCAGACTGCGAATGATAAGATCCGTAGTCAAAAGGGAAACAGCCCAGACCATCAGCTAAGGTCCCAAAGTGTAAGTTAAGTGGAAAAGGATGTGGGATTTCTAAGACAACTAGGATGTTGGCTCAGAAGCAGCCACTCATTCAAAGAGTGCGTAATAGCTCACTAGTCAAGAGATCCTGCGCCGAAGATGTCCGGGGCTAAAACTTACCACCGAAGCTATGGGTTTACACAATTGTGTAAGCGGTAGAGGAGCTTTCTGTACTGGCTGAAGTCATACCGTAAGGAGTGGTGGACGGTACAGAAGTGAGAATGTTGGCATGAGTAGCGAGAGTTAAGTGAGAATCTTAACGGTCGAAAACCTAAGGTTTCCTGAGGAAGGCTCGTCCTCTCAGGGTTAGTCGGGACCTAAGCCGAGGCCGAAAGGCGTAGGTGATGGACAATCGGTTGATATTCCGATACCACCAATGGACGTTATTAGAAATGGGATGACGCAGGAGGATAAGATGTGCACACTATTGGATGTGTGTCTAAGCATTTAGGCGGAGCAAGCAGGCAAATCCGTTTGCTCTTAACGCTGAGATGTAATGGGGAAGGCAATTTATTGCTGAAGTATCTGATTCCACGCTGCCAAGAAAAGTCTCTATCGAGGATATTGGTGCCCGTACCGCAAACCGACACAGGTAGGTGAGGAGAGAATCCTAAGACCATCGGAAGAATTACTGTTAAGGAACTCGGCAAATTGACCCCGTAACTTCGGGAGAAGGGGTGCCTACGTAAGTAGGTCGCAGAGAATAGGCCCAAGCAACTGTTTAGCAAAAACACAGGTCTCTGCTAAAGCGAAAGCTGATGTATAGGGGCTGACGCCTGCCCGGTGCTGGAAGGTTAAGGGGATTAGTTAGCTGAGAGCTTGCTCTTGGCGAGGCTATGAACTTAAGCCCCAGTAAACGGCGGCCGTAACTATAACGGTCCTAAGGTAGCGAAATTCCTTGTCGGGTAAGTTCCGACCCGCACGAATGGCGTAATGATTTGGGCACTGTCTCAACAGTACATCCGGCGAAATTGTAGTTCCAGTGAAGATGCTGGATACCCGCGATTGGACGGAAAGACCCCGTAGAGCTTTACTGTAGCTTAGCATTGAATTTCGGTATTGTCTGTACAGGATAGGTGGGAGACTACGATACATGGGCGTCAGCCTGTGTGGAGTCATCCTTGGGATACCACCCTGACAGTACTGAGGTTCTAACTGGAGGCCATGAATCTGGTCACAGGACATTGTTAGGTGGGCAGTTTGACTGGGGCGGTCGCCTCCGAAAGAGTAACGGAGGCGCCCAAAGGTTCCCTCAGCGCGGTTGGAAATCGCGCGAAGAGTGCAAAGGCAGAAGGGAGCCTGACTGCGACACTTACAAGTGGAGCAGGGACGAAAGTCGGGCTTAGTGATCCGGTGGTACCTCGTGGGAGGGCCATCGCTCAACGGATAAAAGCTACCTCGGGGATAACAGGCTGATCTCCCCCAAGAGTCCACATCGACGGGGAGGTTTGGCACCTCGATGTCGGCTCGTCGCATCCTGGGGCTGAAGTAGGTCCCAAGGGTTGGGCTGTTCGCCCATTAAAGCGGCACGCGAGCTGGGTTCAGAACGTCGTGAGACAGTTCGGTCCCTATCCGTCGCGGGCGTAGGAAATTTGAAGGGAGCTGTCCTTAGTACGAGAGGACCGGGATGGACAAACCTCTGGTGCACCAGTTGTCACGCCAGTGGCATCGCTGGGTAGCTATGTTTGGAAGGGATAAACGCTGAAAGCATCTAAGCGTGAAGCCCACCCTAAGATGAGATTTCCCATTACTCGCACGTAAGTGCGATGTAAGTAAGACTCCTGGAAGACCACCAGGTTGATAGGTTAGAGGTGTAAGCATGGTAACATGTTCAGCTGACTAATACTAATAAGTCGAGGGCTTGACCAAGATAAAACAAGTAACAATTAATATTAATAATGCGAAAACTGTGTAATTTTGAGAGAATATTTATATTCTCATCTGGTGATTATGGCCTGAAGGTAACACCCGTTCCCATACCGAACACGAAGGTTAAGCTTCAATGCGCCGATGGTACTGCAGGGGTGACCTTGTGGAAGAGTAGGTTGTCGCCAGGTAATAGAAAAAGACACTAAGTTTACTTAGTGTCAGACTGTTGACAAACATAAAATGTAAAACACTCTAATTTAAAATTGGAGTGTTTTTTTTCATATTCAAAAATGATTTTACAACATCAATGTCGAATATATATAGTATACAAACTTTATAATTCGGAGGGTTTAGTTATGATTAATGAAAAGAACTTCACACAACAAAAATTAGAAATGGTATATTTAGAGGATTTAGTTCCTAAAGACCATATTCTCAGAAATATAGATAAATACATGGATTTCTCTTTCATAAGAGAATTGACTCAAAAATATTATTGTTTAGATAATGGAAGACCTGGCGTAGATCCTATTTTACTCTTCAAAATGCTGTTTATTGGATACCTATTTGGAATAAAATCTGAGCGACAACTTGTAAAGGAAATTGAAGTAAATGTAGCTTATAGATGGTTTTTAGGACTAAGCCTTACTGATGTTATTCCAGATCATTCAACAATTAGCCAAAATAGACGTAGACGATTTAAAGGAACTGACGTGTTCCAAAAAATATTTGACGAAGTCGTATTTAAGGCTATAAATCTTAAGATGGTAACTGGTAAAATACTTTACACAGATTCTACACACCTAAAAGCAAATGCTAATAAGCGAAAGCTTGTGAAAATTGAAGTTGAAAAAACACCTAAAGAATATGTAGCTGATCTTAATAAAGCTGTAGAGGAAGATAGAATAAATCACGGTAAAAGACCTTTGAAAGTGAAAGAACCTGTTACCATAATAAAAGAAATTAAAGTTAGCACAACTGACCCCGACAGCGGATATATGATGAGAGATGGCAAGCCGGAAGGCTTCTCCTATTTAGATCACAGAACTGTGGACAGTAAACACAATATAATTACTGATGTTTATGTTACTCCTGGAAATATAAATGATGTTGATCCTTATATCGATAGATTGGATGTGCAAATAAAAAAATTTAATTTTAATACAAAATATGTTGGTGCCGATGCTGGTTATGCTACAAATCTTATATGTAAAGAACTATTTGAGAGAGAATTAAAATCTGTAATGGGATATAGAAGGTCTCCACATACAAAAGGAATGTACACTAAAAATAAATTTCAATATGTTAAAGAGAAGGACATATATGTTTGCCCTGACTTAAGGGCTTTGCATTATAAAACGACAACTAGAGATGGATATAAAGAGTATGTTGGGAATGCAAAAGATTGCAAAGAATGCCCAAATAGAACTCAATGTTTTTCTGATAAAAGTAAGGTTAAAACTGTTAGAAGACATGTTTGGGAAATGTATAAAGAAGATGTTGTAAAGTTTACCAAAACGGATAAGGGTAGAAATATATATAGAAGAAGGAAAGAAACTATAGAGCGAAGCTTCGCAGATTCTAAACAACTGCATGGGCTTCGCTATTGCCATATGCGCGGATTAGAAAATGTGCAAGAGCAGTGTCTGCTTACAGCAGCAGTGCAAAATATGAAAAAGATAGCTAGCCTACTATCTTCCATGTTTTTTTATTTTATAACTAAAAACCTGTTGCATGTTACTAATTTATCTATAAATCAAAATGCTATCGCATAATTGCATATAAAAACCCAGTACAATAAAAAATTATACTGGGTTTGTAAACAACCTGACTAAGTTTTACTTAGTGTTTTTTTGCGTTAAAATATAATAATAAGAATACCTGTTAATGACTTATAAATGTCGAGAGATGGATAACAAAAGTATATGATTATAGTACAAAATATAGTAATATGATTTATATGAACATTATAGATTTAAAATGAAATATCAATTGAAAATTATATTCCAATGTGATAAGTGAAAGGGGAAATTATAAATGGCTGATCAAAGACTTAATAAACTTGCAAGGTTGCTTGTGAATTATTCGACTAAGGTTAAACCAGGTGATTTTGTATTTGTATCCTGTGATGAGGTCGCAAGACCTTGGATGGTGGAGGTAGTAAAAGAGGCACTGAAGGCAGGTGCACATGTAGAAACTGTACTTACATCTACGGAGGTATCGGAAGTACAACTTAAATACAGCAGTGAGGAGCAACTACTTGGAGAAAATTTAATCTTTAAAACAATGCTCGAAAAAGCAGATGTGTGGATCTCAGCTTGGGCAAGTAGAAACACAAAGGGATTTTCAGGAATTGATGTTGATAAACTTAAAGTATCATCAAAGGGTGCAGCAAGTTGGAGAAAAATATATTCACAGAAGATGGGTAATGGTTCATTAAGGTGGTGTGGTACACAATTTCCAACTTATGCGGACGCTCAGGAAGCTTCAATGAGTTTTAGCGATTACGAGGACTTTGTTTATGGCGCAGGACTACTAGATGCTAAAGACCCTGAAGCAGAATGGAAAAAAATAAGTGGGAAGCAAGATAGATGGGTCAATTACCTAGACACTAAAAAAGGTCTGCAGTTTATTTCAGAGGGAACAGATATTAAAGTAGATATATCAGGGAGAAAGTGGATAAATTGTGATGGTAAAGAAAATTTTCCGGATGGAGAAATATTTACTTCACCCGTTGAAGATGGGGTAGATGGAGTAATTACCTTTAGTTTTCCAGGAATTTATATGGGTAAAGAAATTGAAGGAATAGTTTTGGAGGTTGAAAAAGGAAAGGTAATTAATTCAAAAGCAACAAAAGGCGAAGACCTACTTAAGGCACTTCTTCAAACAGATGAGGGAGCGTGCAGTTTTGGTGAGGTAGCTATAGGCACCAATTATGGTATTAGAAATTTTACAAAAAATATGCTGTTTGATGAAAAAATTGGTGGAACTGTGCATATGGCTATTGGCGATTCAATGCCTGAAGCAGGTGGAATTAACAAATCTATTATTCATTGGGATATGCTTTGTGATATGAGAAATGGTGGTAAGATTTTTGCGGACGGTGAATTATTTTATGAAAATGGAATGTTTATTGAAGGCATATTGGAAAAATATAAGTTATAAATTAAGAGTGAAATAGGTTACGATATATATACTACACTGGGGCATATGATAATATAAGAAATAGAGGTAGCGCTTGCTATCTCTATTTTTATAAACAATGAATTAGTATATTTTATTAACTTTATATCCTTCTTTACCTAATGCATTTATAATGGCATCAACATGATCATGACCATTTGTTTCTACAGTAATTTCAAGTTGGACTTGCATAAAGCGATCATTAGTTTTAAATTGATTATGGTCTAGTTTAACTACATTAGCATTTGCGCTTGCTAGAATAGTTGAAACCTTGACTAATTCTCCAGGAATATCTGACATTTCTAAACTGAAGCAGAATAGCCTTCCCCTTGAAACTAAACCTTTATCTATCATTGAGGATATTGTAACAACGTCAATATTTCCACCGCTTAAAACACAGGCTACTTTTTTACCTCTTTCTTTTATTTTCTTAAGTCCTGCAAATGATAAAGCACCAGAAGCTTCTGCAATAAGTTTGTGCTTTTCTAAAAGAAGAAGAAAGGATTCCATTATATCAAAGTCTGAAACAGTTACAATTTCATCTACGTAATTTCTGATGATCTCAAAAGATAGGTCGCCAGGTTTTTTTACAGCAACACCATCAGCTATAGTGCAAACTGTTTCAAGGTGGACGACTTTTTTACAGTCAATAGAATCCTTCATTGCTTTTGCACCTTCAGGTTCTACACCTATTATTTTAATGTTTGGGTTCAAGGCCTTTGCTGCAAGTGCGATTCCTGCAATTAAGCCGCCCCCACCAACAGGCACAAGAATACAATCAATATCCTTAATTTCCTCGATGATTTCACAAGCGATGGTACCTTGTCCATACATTACATCTAGATCGTCAAAGGGATGTACAAAAACATAATTATGTTCTTTTTCTAATCTTTTTGCTTCTGCATAAGCATCATCGTAACAATCTCCTATTAAAATCACATTGGCGCCATAGCTTTTCGTGGCTTCAACTTTAATAAGAGGGGTTGTTTTAGGCATTACTATGGTAGCTAAAATACCTAACTTTTCAGCAGAATATGCAACTCCTTGTGCATGATTTCCAGCAGATGATGCAATTACACCTCTTTTTCTTTCAGAAGGTGTTAAACTACAGAGCTTATTATAGGCTCCACGAAGTTTAAATGCGCCAGTTATTTGTAGATTTTCAGGCTTAATATAAACTGAATTTCCAGATTCGTTACTAAATACATCACTGTATATAAGGCCTGTTTTTAAAGTCACACCTTTTAAATTTGCCTGCGCCTTTTGAATTTCTAAAAGATGATGTTCCAATGTCTGATTTGATAATGATTTTAATGCTGAGTTTTGCATATATAAGCCTCCTATGTTTTTAGTTATATTATTTTATAATAAAAAAACTCGTCCTTGGATATAAATCCAAGGACGAGTGTTAATCGCGGTACCACCTTAATTGTATCTTAAAAAAAGATACCTCTATTTTCGGTTCGTTAAAACCTAAGCCTTCTATCGGGGCTAACCGGCTTCCCTTACTTTGTTCTGGCAAGCAGCTCTGGAGTGATTTGTAACTTTTACTTAGTATCGACTCTCAGCAAAAATCGACTCTCTGTAACTTAAGTTGATAAAATTATACTCTCCATCTTCGCATTAACAATATACTTAATTTAAGAAGAATCTTAACATTAAAAATTTAAAAAGTCAATGAAAAAATAAATCATAATAATAACTTTGTATTTTTTATATAAATTAATACAAATATAGAGGTTTATTTATATTTGTGAAGAATATTGTAAGTGAATCAAAATAACAATGGCTTGGGGGTAATTCAAATTAAATCTAAAAAGTTAAAACTAAACAGTATTCGTACTAAATTAATTATTAGTCTGGTATCAATTTGTATAATTCCACTAATTATACTAGGTATTGGTTCTTATAGACAGTCAAAATCAATTCTTAATAATAAATTAACGGTAACAAGCACACAAACACTTACAGAAATAAATAATGGGTTATCAAATTACTTAAATGGATTTTCAAATATGCTTTCATTGACATCAAATAATTATAATTTTATTAATGTTGATACAGGTAATAATATAAATTATATACCAAATTTATTAAAGGGCGCAACAGAAAGTAACAAAGATATACTTGATGTATCTTATGGAACTACCACTGGCAAGTTTAATACATATCCTAATGCCACAATGTCTCCTGGTTATGATGCAACTAAAAGCTCTTGGTATAAACAAGCTTTAGAGCACAAAGGTCAAGTTATAATAACTCCTGAATATATAGATGATGGAACAAAAAAAAGTATTATTACGCTTGCAAAGACGGTGGAAAAAGATGGAAAAGTAGTTGGCGTTGTAGAAATAGATTTAACATTAAACACACTTGCACAGCAAATATCCACAAAGAAATTGGGAAATACAGGGTATATTTTTATTTCGGAGGTGTCAGGTAAGGTTTTAGCTCACCCTGTAAAGAAACTTATTAACACATATACGGCTTCTAAATTACCATTTTGGAATACTGCAAAGTCGCAAAGTCGTGGTTTTGTTAATTATGATGATAATGGTTCAAAGAAATTTGGAGTATATCAAACAAATGTATTAACAGGTTGGAAGTTAGTGGCTACTTTAGATCAAAGTGAACTATCAAATGACACGAAGTCAATAATACATACAACTATATTAATTATATTAATAATGGGATTAATTTCTGTAGTTATGTCTTTAGTTCTAAGTAAGGGAATAGCTTATAATATTCATAATCTAAAAGATGTTTTTGCAAAGGCTTCAAATGGAGACTTAACGGTATCTATTAAAGCATCAACAAAAGATGAATTTGAAGATTTAGCTATATCATTTAATTCTATGATAAAAAATATATCTCGAATTATGAACAATGTTACAAACTCATCAAAGAAGGTAGCTGAAACATCAACGACTCTTGCAAGTATGTCAGAGGAGGTGACAGTTTCTATAGGTGAAGTTTCAAGTGCAATAGAGCAAGTGTCAATAGGTGCAACTCAGCAAGCTCAAAATGCTCAAGATGGTGCTTTAGCGATGGACGATTTGTCAAATAGATTAGATAAAATTAGTAACAATTCAAATGAAATGGATAAAATTTCGACTGGGACTAAAGATTTAGGAGCAAAAGGACTGTCAATGATGGACACCTTAATTGAAAAATCAAATAAAACTAAATCATCAACTAAAGAAGTTAATGAAATAATTAAGGATATGAATGAGAGCACTAAGCAAATAAATGCTATTTCTGAAACATTAGTAAGTATTACAGAGCAAACTAATCTTCTATCGTTAAATGCAAGCATAGAATCTGCACGGGCTGGTGAAGCAGGTAAGGGATTTGCCGTAGTTGCTGGAGAAATAAGAAAACTTGCGGAACAATCGAAAAATTCAACAGAGGATATTAAAGGGATTATTGCTAATATTCAGAAAAAGTCAAATACAGCGGTAGATGCAATTAAATCAACTGAAACAGTAGTAAATGAACAGGAGTTGGCGGTAGGTGAGACTAAAAATATATTTAGTGAAATATTAAAATCAATTGATATCATGATCACTAAAGTTGAAGAGATAAAGATATCTATTGTAGATGTAAATGAGAAAAAACAATCTACAGTGTTAGAAATTGAGAATATTTCATCTATATCAGAACAAACGGCAGCTGCGTCAGAGCAAGTATCCGCTTCGACTGAAGAAATAACAGCAACAATGGAAGAGTTTGCAAAACACTATAGTGAACTTCAAGCATTATCTGAGAAATTAGATAATGAAATAAAGAAATTCAAAATATAACAGAATTTATAACAGAATTTATAAAAGATATCTATCCAAAGTTATAGATGCTTTTTATATGAGATTAATCTATGAAAGTCTTGAAATATGATGTTATGATTGGTAAAATAAAAAGTAAATATAATAGCGATAATGCTTACAATGGTGTTATTAAAATAGGGGTTTAAATATGAATAATAAAAATATAAAAATTGTTGTAACAGGGGATATATGTATAAATTTTGTGCAGAGGATAACGCATCCTCAGAGTGATATAGGCCTTAATTGGCAAACTCATTTAAATATGCATACTGCTTTAAAACCAGGAGAAGCTTTACTTTTATCAAAGCTGGTATCACTATCAACAGGGGCATCGGTAATTTCACCACAGATGCCTGATCTAAAACTAATCAAAATAGGAGAGTTTCTTAGCTCTACTGCAGAACTTGAACGTTTTCCTATATTTGATCAAAAAAACAATAATGGAAAAGTGTACAGGATAAAGCGTCTTATGGGATTTACTGGACCAGCATCAGGAAAACCCAGGTTGCTTCCGATTATTAACGATGATCCAAAGGCAGACATAATTATATTAGATGATGAAAATAATGGATTTAACTCAAGTGAAGAATTTTGGCCTATAGCTTTAAAAACGCCCGAAGCAGCGCCAATAATTTTATATAAAATGAATAATCCAATTGATTCTAGTGTTCTTTGGAAACATCTTCAAAAAATACATAATGAAAATACTATAGTAATTATAAATGTTGATGATTTACGTTCTAAGGGAGTTAATATAAGTAAAAGTTTATCTTGGGAAAGAACAGCACAAGATTTTGTGTGGCAAATTAATAACAATCCCAACCTTGCTTTTCTTGCTAATTGTCATCACCTTATAGTACCACTTGGTCTTGAGGGCGCAATCTACTATAGGACTGATGGTGTACCAGAAGTTAAATTGTATTTCATTCCATATGAATTTGAAGGAGGTTTTATTAAAGAATCTCAAGGCAAAATGTATGGGCTTACATCTTCTTTTGTTGCAGGACTTGCAAGTGCTATAGTTTCGGGGATTCAAGAGAACGAAGAGTTAACAGAGTCAATAAATAATGGTATACGACAAGGTACTATTTCTGCTCAAAAATGTTTTATAGAGGGTTTTGGTGGAGATGTTTCAGAATCTCCATTTCCAAGTCCTGCTATATTTATTGAAAAGGAAGACGATTTTATACTTAGGGAGAATGTTCAGGATGTAATAGTGCCATCTTCACCTAAGCCTAATTGTCGTGCTTGTTGGTATATTTTAAAGGATAAAAGTTCTACTAATCTAGAAGAAATAGCTTATGATATTGTTAAAAATGGTGTAAAGAATGCACTTAAATTTATACCAATAGCGCAGTTTGGAAAGTTAACTACAGTGGATAAGGCTGAAATAGAAAGCTATAGGAGTATTAAAAATCTTATGCTTGAGTATATCTCAACTAAAAATACAGTTAGACCACTATGCATTGCAGTGTTCGGTACTCCAGGGTCTGGAAAATCTTTTGGAATACTTGAAGTAGCTAATAGCATTGCGTCAAATATAATTACTAAGCTTGATTTTAATTTGTCCCAATTTAGTACACCACTTGATTTAGTAAACGCTTTTCATAAAGTACGTGATATTGCACTACAGGATAAAATACCGCTAGTATTTTTTGACGAATTTGATTCTTTTATTGAAGGAAAACTTGGATGGCTAAAATATTTCTTGGCACCAATGCAGGATGGTATATTTAGAGAAGGGGATTCTATTCATCCTATTGGGAAAGCTATTTTTGTATTTGCTGGGGGAACAAGTAGTACATTTAAAGGGTTTTGTGGAGAAAATATCGAAAATGAAAAAGAACAAAAGAAGTTTCTACTTGAATTTAAAAGCGCAAAAGGTCCTGATTTTATAAGCAGGTTAAGAGGGTATGTAAATATTCTTGGACCAAATCAAACTGATGATAAGAGGGATCAGTTATTTATAATTCGAAGAGCAATGCTTCTACGTTCACTGCTAGAGAGAAAAGTCCCTCATCTTATAAACGATAAAAAAGAGACTCAAATTGATAATGGGGTATTAAGGGCGCTTCTCAAAATACCAAGATATAAGCATGAATCAAGATCTATGGAAGCAATACTCGAAATGAGTATGTTAACTAATGCTACAAAATGGGAACAATCTGATCTACCATCTAAAGAACAGTTAAAACTACATGTAGATGAAGAACAATTTTTACGTCATTTAATGCATGATGCATTTTATAGTGAGAAAATTGAAAGGCTTGCGATGGCTATATATGAAAATAGCACTAATTTGGATGGAAATATTAAAATAACATGGCAGGATCTTAGCGAAGACTTTAAAAACTTTAATCGTAATCAAGCTAAAGATATTCCTAACGCTTTACTTAAAATTAATTATGATGTTGTTTCAGTTAAAGATAAACCGACATTTAATGAATTTACAATTAAAGAATTAGAGGTGTTAGCTGAAATGGAATATACACGACTATATCATCTTAGAAAAAAGAGTGGATGGAAGTACGGAACAGTTAAAGATCATAAACTAAAAACTGATCCGACACTTGTCTCTTGGAATAAACTAATAGAAGAAAAGAAGAAAAAAGTATACCAGGTAGTTAAAATCTGGCCGGAAATATTGGCACAATCAAATTTTAAAATGGAAAGACTAGATTATCTATGTGAATGTGAGAGTAAGAATAATTGACTAACCTTAAGAAACTAGAATAGGGACCTGTAGAGAAGACATTTTTAAGTGCCACTTCTGCAGGTCCTTTTATTATTTTTATAATATATAAAGTAAACATAAACATACTAAAATGTAACTTATTGTGTTAATATGGTATTATAGCATGTTTTTTAGATTATAAAATTATCGTTAATATTAAAATATTGTTATGATTTAATTATTAGCACAGATGGGGGATTATGAATATGAAAAATGTATCTAGGGTAGCAAAGCTAATTATTGCAAGCAATGAGTTTAACTTTAATGATATAGAAAAAACAGACCATGGTGCAGAGCTAATTATTGCAAATAAAGAGTTAGCTTATCAAAGTGAAGAAAAGGCGGAACGAGCAGCAGAACTTGTAATTGCGAATAAGGAATTAGCTTATCAAAGCGAGGAAAAAGCAGACAGGGCTGCAGAGCTTGTAATTGCGAATAAAGAATTAGCTTATCAAAATGAGGAAAAAGCAGACAGAGCGGCAGAGCTTGTAATTGCAAATAAAGAGCTTATCTTTCAAAATGAAGAGAAAGGTAAAAGGGCGGCAGAGTTAATTATTGCGAATAAAGTACAGGGTGAATTCCTTGTTAACATATCGCATGAACTTAAAACACCGTTAAATGTTATTTTTTCAACTGCTCAGCTATTTGATATGTATTGTAAGAACGGCTCACTGGATGATAAAAAGGACAAAATAATTAAATATATAGAATCAATTAAGCAAAATTCCTATAGATTATCTAAACTTATTAATAACATAGTTGATTTATCAAAAATTGAAGCAGGATTCTTTAAATTGAATTTATCAAATAATAATATAGTAACAGTTGTAGAAGAAATAGTGATGTCTGTAACTACATTGACCGATAGTAAAGGTTTAAAAATCATTTTTGACACGGATGTAGAAGAAAAAATTATTGCTTGTGACACAGAAATAATAGAGAGAATAGTATTAAATCTTATATCAAATGCGATAAAATTCACAGATAAAGGTGATGAAATATTTGTAGATATTAAGGATGGAAAGGAATTTGTTGAAATATCAGTTAAAGATAATGGTATTGGAATTGAAGAGAAGCATTTAGAAATGATATTTGACAGATTTAAGCAAGTAGATAAATCGCTTTCAAGAAATACGGAAGGGACTGGTGTTGGCTTAAGTTTGGTTAAGGCTATTGTAGAACTACAGGGTGGTAGTATAAATGCGCAGAGCGAATTTGGAAAAGGAAGTAAGTTCACAGTATTGCTACCAACGGCAAAGATATCTAATGAAAGTAAGTTATATAATAGTAATGTTAGAAGTGAAAATGAAAATATACTAGTGGAGTTATCGGATATTTATTCATGATTCTATTTGCAAAACATTAATAGAAAATATGTCTAGCTAAAGTAACTCTGAGAATAACTCGGAGTTTTTTATGTTATTATGTACTAGGTAGAGGTGAGATTATGGAAAGTTGGATATTGATAAACAAATTAATAACACTAATTTGTGTGAGCAGCTTATTTGTAAAAGGAAGCTTTAATTCTCTTTTTAGTAACTATATAGTGGTTATATCCTTACTAATTTATGTGATTATTAATGTATGCAAGGCTTTAGCTTCAAGTAGAGGACATAAACTTATTTTTTTATGTATATCTGTTTTTGTACTTTTACTTTGTAGTTATCTTCTTACCCCTATATTTTTCATATTCTTACCAATAAACTTTTATGAAATATTTATAGGTAAAATAAAATTTGTATATATTTTGAGTGGTTTAATAATGTCTGTTTTTATTATTAATGATAAAAATATGATATACGAATATCTCGGACCATCTTTAATTAGTCTAGCTGCATATTATTTCATTTTAGAAAGTGAAAGAACAATAGAAAAACTCACTACATGTAATGATCCTCTTAAAGAGAAAAACTATAAGTTGCGAGCAAAATTAAATGATCAAATAGAATATAAAAAACAAATTGTATATACATCACAATTGCAAGAAAGAAATTATATTGCTCAAGAAATACATGACAAATTAGGTCATAGCATTTCAGGTAGTTTAATGCAACTAGAGGCGGCTAAACTTCTGGTGGACAAGGATAGTAATAAAAGCAGACTTATTATTCAAAATACAATAAATGTACTTAGAGAGGGTATGGAGAGCATAAGATTTACGCTTAAGAATATTAAACCTGAAGTTGAACAATTAGGTATAAATAAGGTTAAGTTACTTGTAGATGAGTTTAAAAATAAAGGAAAAATTAATGCAAAACTGTATTATAGTAATGAGTTAGATAAAATAACATATATTGAGTGGAAAGTTATTTGTGACAACATGCAAGAGGTTTTTACCAATATAATTAAATATTCTAAAGCTAAGAAGGTTAAGGTAAATATAGAAGTGCTTAACACTTTAATTAAAGTAGAAATAAGGGACGATGGAATAGGCTGTTTTAGGATAGAAAAAGGCCTTGGGTTATCCGGAATAGAAGAAAGAACTATGAATTTAAATGGAAAAGTTATTTTTGATGGTTCTAGAGGGTTTTCAGTAATTATGCTTTTTCCTATATAAAGAATAAAGATTATGAAAGGGTGGTGTTAAATTGCCGATTAAGATTTTAATTGCTGATGATGATTCACTTATTAGGGAAGGTCTCAAAATAATAATTGGGTTAGATGAAGAATTTATTGTAATGGGATGCGTGGGAAATGGACTAGAGGCAGTAGAATATTGTTTAAATAATCAAGTAGACGTTGCACTTTTGGATATAAGAATGCCAATGCTTAATGGGGTAGAGGCCACAAAGGAAATTGCTTTAAAGACGAAAGCTAAATGTCTTATTCTTACTACTTTTGATGAAGATGAATATATAAATGCTGCAATTCGTTATGGTGCGAAGGGATATATTCTTAAAAATAATTCTCCAGATAAAATTAAAGCTGCAATAAAGGTAGTATACAGTGGGAATATGGTTATGCAAGAAGGTATAATAGATAAGGTGTTAAAACGAATAGATAGTGATAATAGTAGTAAGTTAGACAAAGATTTATTTACTAGAAGAGAGATGGAGATAATGGAGGCAATTGCTGATGGACTATCAAATAGAAAGATAGCAGCAAGATTGTTTATCTCAGAGGGGACTGTTAAAAACTATATTACATCAATTTTAAATAAAACTAGCCTTGAACATAGAACACAGATTGCTATTTATTATTTAAAAGGTGGGAATAATTAGAATATGACTTTTGTCATATTAAGAAAGTGACTTTCTATACTTATATTGGAAGTCTTTTTTTTATATAATAAAAGCATAGAAATGATTAAATATAGAGAGTTTTAAGGGGGTATTATTTTGGATATTGTAAAAATAATTGGATTGACTAAAAAGTTTGGAGACTTTACGGCAGTTGATAATATTGATCTTTCCATAAAAAAGGGAGAAATATACGGTCTACTTGGGCCTAATGGTGCAGGTAAGAGTACTATTATAAATATGATTTGTGGACTGATAACAACAACAAAGGGTTCTATTGACATACTTGGAATAGATAATAAAAAAAAATCGACCAGTGCAAAGATGAATATTGGTGTAGTACCTCAAGACATAGCAGTGTATGAAGATCTAACTTGCTACGAGAATGTAAAGTTTTTTGCAAGTCTTTATGGGATTAAAGGAAAAGAGTTAAATAAAAAAGCAATGAAGCTTTAGAATTTGTAGGCCTAGAAGGTAAAGCGAAAAATTTCCCTGCGAGTTTTTCTGGGGGAATGAAAAGAAGATTAAATATAGCATGTGCAATTGCCCATACACCTAAGCTTTTAATAATGGATGAGCCAACAGTAGGTATAGATCCACAATCAAGGAATCATATACTTGAATCTGTAGTCAAATTAAATAAGCTTGGATGTACAATTATTTACACAACACATTATATGGAAGAAGTAGAATCAATTTCAACGATGATAAGCATTATCGATCATGGAAAGGTTATTGTTTCGGGTACAAAAGAAGAGCTCAAATCTATTGTTAAAGACAAAAATACTGTTGAGGTTACAGTTATCGATGGTAAGGTAATAAAGGAAGAAAAGTTAAAGGAAATAAAGGGAGTTACGAATGTCTTTGTTAGTGAAAACAAAATTAAGATTGATAGCTTAAAGGAAATTAATAATTTAGATAAGATAATTTTATATTTCACAGATAATTCAATTCCTATTAGAAATATTGAAAATAAAGTGCCAGATCTTGAAACTGTATTTTTAACATTGACCGGTAGAAAGTTAAGGGATTAGAGGTGATAAAATGAATATTATTTTTATAATTATAAAGGAAGTAAAACACAGTTTTAGAGATAAAAAATCAATGGCGATGATGATATTATTCCCAATAGCATTAATAGCTGTACTTAGCGCAGCATTCAGCTCAAGTTTTAATAGTTCTATTGATATTGGTACACCTAAAGTTTTATATAATATTGAAGGAGCAGGTGATACCTCTGATAATTTTAAAAGTGGCTTTATTGATAAAGGAAAAGAATTCAAAATAAAATTTACAAAAATGAATGATATAGATTCTGCTAAGAAAAAATTAATAGCTAAAGAGTATGACGCAATTATAGAAATGAAAAGTAATAATAAAATAGAGTTTTATAAGAGTGGACAAGAAAACCTTAAGGCTGGTGTGGTTGAAAGTATTTTATCCACATACGTACAAGAATTTAATGTGATTATGGATATTAGTAAAATAAATCCAAATATAATCAATAGTTTAATAAGTGATAAAAAAACGGATTATTCTACAATAACTTCCATCAATAAAGCAGCTGCGCCATCTTCCTTAGATTATTATACAATAGCAGAAATAGCGCTGATAATTATGTATGCAGGAATGACTGGACTTTTTGGAATTGCCAGTGAAAAAAATTCAAAAACTAGAGACAGAATTTTAATAAGTCCAGTTAAAAAATATGAGTTTCTTATAGGGAAAACAATAGGGGGAGTTATAGGTACAATTCTTCAAATTGCTATTGTTATTATATTTAGCAAATATGTTCTTCATTCAAATTGGGGAAACGATATATTTACTGTATTATTAATTTTTATCTCACAGATTACAATGGCAATAAGCATAGGTGTAGGCCTTGGTTTTATTTTCAAAAACGAAAATGTTGCAAATGGAGTGTTAAATTTCATGATACCCGTAATGGTATTCCTCGGAGGAAGTTATATGAGTGTAGATAGTTTTGGAAGTAAGACCTTTCAAGCGATAACCTATTTATCACCTGTGAGGTGGGTTAATAGATCGATATTTGATGTGATTTATAATAATAATTATAGTAAGGTTCCATATGCAATTTTGATTAATATAGGTATAGCAGTAGTCTTTCTTGCTATCTCTTCCTTATTATTTAGAAAGGAGAATGTTTAATTTGAGAAATTTATTTTTACTGACACTTAATACATTAAAGATTACGTTTAGAAAAAAGTCTAGTATTATTGTATACTTAATTCTTCCAGTTATAATTGTTATTTTTGTTATGTCCGCTTATTCATCAATGGATGCAAAGATAAAAGTAGGAATAAATAATAAAGCACAAAATGGAGTAATATCCAAAGATTTTGTTGCTGCCTTAAGTAGGCAGGATAAATTCAAAATTCAGCAAGTTAATGAAGAGGACATAAATAACTTTGTTGCAGAAGGCACGATTGATTGTGTAATTACAATACCTTTTGACTTTGACAAAGACGTTTCGAATGGAACAATGGTCAAAATACAAATAACTTCAATTAAAGGCGAGGAAGCTACCGCTTGGGTTCAAAACTACGTGAATTATTATGTTAAAAGCATGATAATGCTTGGAAAGGCGTCGGGTAAAGATAAAGCAACATTTAATAAACTTTATAAAAGTTTTAAGGTTCAGACCCTTACAGTGCATAACAATATACTTAAGGATGAATCCAGAGATAAATTAAAGACTGTTCAGAGTATAGGGTTTTTAATAATGTTAATGCTTCAAGGTGCCACTACAACTTCAGGTCTTATTTTAAAGGATAAGAAAGAGAAAACTTACTTTAGAATATTTACGACTCCAGTTAGTAGCAGAATATATATTGGGGCAAATATACTTGCTAATATGTGCATAATGTTAACACAATCAATTTTAGTAATATTTGCATCAAAATATATTCTAAAATTAACTGCTGGGCTACCTGATTTGCAGCTACTTATTATACTCGTTTTGTTTGGTCTTGTTTGCGTAACACTAGGTATTTTATTAGTGGCTTTTTCAACCACGACAAAGCAAGCAGGGACTATGGCTATCTTAATAATAATTCCCACTTGTATGTTATCCGGGTGTTTTTGGCCAATTGATCTGATGCCTAAATATACGCAGCAAATAGGCGATTTTTTACCACAAACATGGGCATTAGAAGCCATTAGGCAGCTACAAAACGGAAAAACGTTTGTAGCTATTACTCCACTGCTTGGAATACTTGTAGCCTTTGCACTAGCATTTTTTCTAATTGGTATGTATAAGATGAAAAACAATGAAAATTTTAAAAACTTTATATAATAGTCCATAAAAGTAAAATAATAACTACATTTATTTCCAATTTATGGTACAATGAGTTGAGCAAGCAGCTTAGTAGGGAAAACAAGATGAAAATACTTTATAAATTAAACAGAAGTTAATGATGCTCTGGGGTATATCCTTGGAGCTTATTTTACCTACTATACAAATGGCGAAAAGTGATTTTAATAGTCAATAAAAAAGTAATTATTACACATTAAAAAATAATTAGGAGTTGTTAATATGAATTATTGGTGGATAAATGCGAACCCTCATGACGATAAAAATCCTTGGAGCTGGACAAAAAGCTTAGGAATTGGTCAGATAGAAGAATGGAATTCAAAAAATGAACAAGGAGGGACTAGAAAATATTTTTCAAAGGTAAAGGTTGGAGATTTAGTTATTGGATATAACTCAGGAAAACAGAGAGAACTTGTGGCGCTGGGTAAAATAGCGGAAGAAAGGCATTTAAATAAAGAGGGAATACAGGTAATAGATGTAATAAAAACTAAAGATATTCAGTTCCCTATAAGTATTGAAGAAGTAAAACAAAATGATATTCTTAAAGATAAGTTTTCAAATGGTATAAAAGTCCGAGGTACAATTATATCTTTAACTAGAGAACAATATGATGAATTAATAAAAATGATAGTATGAAAATGATATAAAAAGAATTAAAGGCACTCAGAAACGGGTGCTATTTTTATGTTATAAATCTTTGAGTTATAACATAAAAATAGTGGAGGTGATTATATATGTTTAGAACTATCGTATGTAAAAATTGTGATAATAACAAAGTAACTATTGAAAAAGTTAGGCAGCAACTATACATAAAATGCTCGAATTGTGGGAGTATAATACTACAGGCTATGCATTTAGAATATTGGGATAAGAGCGATATAAGTATATATAAGCTTAGAATTAATAATGGGAATGATAGGTTAATTGAGGCAGAAAAAATTACAAGAAATATTGATAATGAGGAGAATCAAATTTTAGACCAAAAGGAAATAAAGATTAGATTTATATATATAAAAGAATATGAATACATAAGGCAACTCGAGGCGGAGGAATACATGGAAATATGTTATTTGAAAACACAAATAAATAGATAAAGCAGTAATTTTAATTGTTTAATTTATTTAAAAATAAACATGCTATAATAAACATAATATAGAACAGTTATGTATATTATTACAGCAAACTTATATGTGAGGTTTTATTATTTAATATGTATAGATGGTACATTGGGGGAGAATATGTATAAATTAATTTTAGTTGATGATGAAGAAGAAGTAAGAAATGGTATAATACAAAAAATAAATTGGGAGTTATATGGATTTAAACTAGTAGGGGAAGCTGAAAATGGTAGGGAAGCTTTAGAAATGGCAGAAATATTTGCTCCGGATGTAGTTATAACGGATATTAAAATGCCTTTTATGGATGGACTTCAACTTTCGGAGTTGTTAAAAAAAAGGTTTCCAACAATCAAGATAATAATTTTAACTGGATTTGACAAATTTGAATATGCACGAAATGCTGTAAAGTTAAATGTTGTTGAGTATGCGCTAAAGCCTGTTTCTTCAAAAGAATTAATTGAGGTACTTTTAAGGGTTAAAGGGCAGATTGATGAGGAAATGTTAAAAAAGGAGGATATGCAAGTACTTAAGGAATATTACATAAAGAGTTTGCCAATTTTGAAAGAAAAATTTCTTACTTATTTAATTACTAGTAAGTTAAGTAAGGAGGAAATACAAGAAGAAGTTAAAAATTATAACATTAATTTAAATGGGAATCGATTTGTTGTAGCGGTTATAAATATTGATTACAAAGTTACACATCAAAACTTGAAAATGGATAACAGTAATGAAACAGATTTGACCAAATTCGCAGTTTTTAATATAATTGAAGAAATCGTTTACCAAAACCGAAGGGGTACTGTGTTTATGCATAATAATCTGATTGTATTAATTAGCCCATTTTTAGAAGAGGGTAGGGATGTTATTTTTAATATAATTCAATCTACACTGGAAGAGATTAGACAGAGTGTAGAAAAGTATTTAGAAATTACAATTACAATCGGTCTTGGAACAATTGTAAATGAAGTATCAAGTATAGCTGATTCTTATCAAAATGCTATTTATGCATTAGATTATAGGTTTATTATGGGTAAAAATCGAATTATTTGGATAGAAGATATTGAGCAAGGTAGCAAAGAAAAAATAGTTTTTGATGAGATTATGGAACATGACCTTAGAAGCTCAATTAAAGTAGGAACAGAAGTAGAAATTATTAAAATAATAGATAACTTATTCTATCAACTTGTAGATGTGAAGGCTCCATTTAAACATTTTCAAATATATTTATTAGAAATTCTCACAACTATAATTAAAACAGCTGAAAGTTTAAATGTAGATATGACATATGTTTTTGGAGAAAATTATAATTTATTTGTAGAGCTATATGGATTTAATGATTTGAATCAGGTTAAGGATTGGTTTGAGTATATATCTATAAAAATAATGAAGTACATTATAAAGGATAGGAAAGATAGTTGTACGCTTTTAGTTGAAAAAAGTAAGGCATATATAAATAAATTTTATAGTGATAGTAGTATAAACATTAATAGTATTTGTAGTTATTTGTATATAAGTCCAACTTATTTTAGTTTTATTTTTAAAAGAGAAACAAAAATGACTTTTATAAATTATTTAACGAAGATTAGACTGGATGCTTCGAAGGACCTAATAAAGACTACAAAGATGAAGTCTTTTGAAATAGCATACAAAGTAGGATATGCAGAACCAAATTATTTTAGTTATTGTTTTAAAAAGCAGTTTGGAATTTCTCCATCTGAGTATAGAAATAATTAATAAAAAATTATTAATAGCTAAGAGGAGATGAAATTTTGAATAATAGGATTAAGAGATTTTTAAATAACCCATCTAAGACAGTAGTCTCTTCTTTTAAAGTAAGAGGGATACAATTTATTATTACAATATCATTTACACTCATTACAGTATTTGCTATGCTTTTTGTTGGAATTTTGATTTATAATAAATCTTCAAATTTGCTTGAGAATAACGCTACGTTAAGTACAAAACAATTAGTTAATCAAGTTAATTCTAATATTGAGTACTATCTAAAAAGTACTAAGGAAGTATCTAATTTGTTGGAAAAAAATATTTATTTAAATGAAAACATTCCCAATAATAAGTTACAAGATCAAATGAATGTAATACAAACTATTAGAGAAGATATAACAAGTGTAGCTGTATTTTCAGATAAAGGTGAACTTATAATTGAATCTCCATCATTAATATTAAAGGACAAAGTGAATATTATAAATCAGGATTGGTTTAAATCGGCAATAAATAAATCGGAAAATATAAAGTTTTCACTACCACATGTACAAAATCTATTTAATGGAAAACATGATTGGGTTGTTTCATTAAGCAGAGGTATATATTTTTATAGTGGGACTAAAAAAGTTCATGGTGTGCTTTTAGTTGATATGAATTATAGCACAATAGGTCAGCTATGCCAAAATATATCAATAGGAAAAAGGGGTTATATTTATATTGTTGATTCTGATAATAATATAATATATCATCCGCAACAACAACTAATTAACATTGGCTTAAAGTCTGAAAAACGTGAAGATTATTTGGGTAGCTATATAGAAGATTCAGATGAAGGAAAAAAATTAGTTACAATTAAGACAGTCAACTATACAAATTGGAAAGTTGTAGCAGTGGCATATATGTCAGAAATATCTGATTTGAAAAAAACAGGTACAAACTTTATAGGCTGGATTCTGTTTGTTTGTATTATATTAGTTATATTTATATTTGGGTTTATTTCAGCCAAAATATCACATCCAATAAAGCAACTTGAGGAATCAATGAAAAGAGTAGAAGAAGGAGAATTTAATATATACATTGATGTTAAAGGTGAAGATGAGGTGGAAAGATTAGCCACAGCCTTTAATTTGATGATTTCTAAAGTTAGATATCTTATGGGACAAATAGTAATAGAACAGGAAGCAAAAAGAAAAAGCGAGTTAGATGCTTTGCAAGCGCAAATCAACCCACACTTTTTATATAACACATTAGATTCAATAGTATGGATGGCTGAAAATGGAAAAAATGATGGTGTAATAACAATGGTAACTGCCCTTGCTAAACTATTTAGAATAAGCATAAGTAGGGGGAGAAATATCATTACAGTTAGGGAAGAAATAGAACATGCAAAAAATTACTTGATAATTCAAAAGATTAGATATAAAAATAAATTTAAGTTTGAAATTATAACGCAAGAGGAAGTTTTAGAGTATAAAACCACAAAGTTAATATTACAACCTCTCATAGAAAACTCAATTTACCATGGCATTGAGTATATGGTAGATGAAGGGTTTATAAGAATATCTGTTTCTATTACTAATGGTAAATTGTTATATGAAGTATCTGACAATGGCCTTGGAATTGACCCTGAAAAATTAAAGCATCTACTTGAGTATAGAGTGAAAACTGACGCTGGTTCAGGTGTTGGAGTGAAAAATGTACATGAGAGAATTCAGATAAGATATGGAATGGAATATGGACTTGAAATACAAAGTGAAATTGAAGAGGGCACTACAATTAAAATCTGGCTGCCTCTTATAAAAGAATAAGGCGGTGAGTAGGTATTATGTTTAAAAAAAATAGTTTGATATTTATTTTGATTTTTATACTTCTTGTCTCACCATTTTTATTTGGAATTGTGAATTTGAGCACAAAGAATCATGATGATCCTAAAAAAATATCATTAATATTAAAAACACAAAGTGGTGACTATTGGAAAAATGTTAGAATGGGTGCTGAAGTTGCTGCTAAAGAATTTAATGTAAAGGTGGATTTTACGTCAACAAAAGATGAAACTGATATTGATGGGCAGGCAGGCCTTGTAAATGATGCTATTCAAAGAAAAACAGATGCTTTAATATTGGCATTAGGTGACAATAATAGAGTTGTAAATGTAACCGAAAAAGCTGTAAGTGAAAAAATACCCGTATTAGTCATTGATAGTAAACTAAGTAGTAATAAAATAAATAGTTATATAGCTACAAATAATATTAAAGCTGGAAAAATAGCAGGTGAAAAACTTATTTCTTTGTCTAATGTAAATTCGAGAATTGCAATTATTAATTTTACTAAAGAATCAAGTAATAATAAGGAAAGAGAAGATGGTTTAATGTCTGTAATCTCAAAACATCCGGAAATGAAGGTTGTATATAAGGAGCCTGTTGCCCCAGATTCAGAAAGTGCATTGGTACTTACCAAAAAACTTGTTTTAGGTGGTGAGAGGATCAATTCGATAATAGCATTAAATTATATAAGTTCTATTGGAGTAGCACAAGCAATTGATGAATTGGGACTTGCAGGTAAAATAAATGTTATTACGTTTGACAATACTCCAGAAGAAATAGAATATTTAGAAAAGGGAGTTATAGAAGCTATTGTTACTCAGAGTCCCTTTGGTATGGGGTATTTAGCTGTTAAATATGCGGTTTTGACCGTGCAAGGAAAGAAAATACCAAAGTATGTTGACACAGGGTTAGTTGTAATAGATAGGAATAACATGTATTTACCTAAATACCAAAAAATATTATTTCCATTTACACAATAGATATACATATATAGGGAGAAGTCTAATGAAGAATATAAAAAAAAATATAATAGTTTTCATAATTATTAGTGTGGTTTTCATTTTCATATGGTATATATACAATAATGCTAGTTCAAAGGTCGGATATAAGACTGGTCTTCCAAAAGTTGGTGCAGTTATTTACAAATATGATGATGAATTTATGTCTTATATATTAAATTCAATGGAGGATGAGGCATACGGGAAAGTAGCATTGAATGTTAATGATTCTCAAAATGATCAAAACATACAACTTAGGCAAGTAGATGAAATGATATCAAATGGAGTACGTGCAATTGCAATAAATTTAGTTGATCCAAAAGCTGCACAAATTGTAATTAATAAAGCAAAAGCATGGGACTTGCCAGTTATATTTTTTAACAAGGAGCCTGAGACATCAGTCTTAAATAGTTATAACAAAGCATGGTTTGTTGGTACGGATTCAAAGGAAGCTGGAATTTTGCAAGGCAAAATGATAGTTGATCTTTGGAATCAAAATAAGAGTAAATGGGACAAAAATCATGATGGAAAGTTATCATATGTGTTACTTAAGGGTGAGCCAGGACATCCAGATGCAGAGGCACGTAGCAAATATGCTTTAGATGAAATTAAAAAGGCAGGTATTCCTGTAGAAAAGCTTGATGAAGCCACTGCTATGTGGGATGCGGAAAAAGCTAAGGACAAGATGGATGCATGGACATCAAAATTTAATAATAAAATAGAATTTGTAATTTCTAATAATGATGTTATGGCACTCGGTGCTATAGATTCTTTAGAAAAAGCAGGATATTTATCTGGTAATAAGTTTATACCTGTAGTTGGTATAGACGCTATTCCAGCTGCTATTAAAAAGATAAAAGAAGGTAAATTGGTTGGTACAGTATTGAATGATGCCAATAGTCAAGGTAAAGCAATAATTGATTTAGTTACAAATGCTGCAAAGGGCAAAAGTATATTTAGCGGAACCTCCTGGAGGGGAAATAGTGATAAGTCTGTACGTATCCATTACGTTATTATAATTAAGGATAATGTTGATGAAGCAGAGCAGGCATATAAATAATTATGCGATACCATTAAATGTAAATGAAACGTGGAATTTTAATATATAATAGTAGTATTTTGTATTAATATTAAATATGTTTGATGGTATTATTAAGTCAAGTCAACGTTTACATTTAAAAATCGGGGGGGAAAATTCATGAAAAAAGCAATTACAATGATTCTAGTATCAGCAATGGTTACTTCAATGTTAGCAGGTTGTTCAAGTGGGAGTAAAACTGCAACTACAGCTACAAGCAGTGAGGTTAAAAGTGTATCAATAGGATGTACAATCTACAAATTTGATGATACTTTTTTGACTGGTGTTCGTAACGCAATATCTACAGCTGCAACTACTGCTAAAGCAAAGGTGGAAATTGTTGATAGTACGAATTCATCTGCTACGCAAAATGAAAAAATAGAATTGTTTATTACTAAAAAAGTAAATTCACTAGAAATTAATCCTGTTGATTCTGCATCCGCAGGTGCTATCATTACTAAGGCAAAGAGTGCTAACATTCCAGTTGTATTTTTTAATCGTATGCCATCAGCTTCTGATATGAATACTTGGGATAAGGTTTATTATGTAGGAGCAAAACCTGAACAGTCAGGAATAATGCAAGGGAAAATATTAGCTGCATATTGGAAAGCTAATCCAAAAGCAGACACAAATAAAGATGGAATTATGGATTATGTTATGATCACTGGCGAACCAGGACACCCTGATGCTATTGCCAGAACTAAAGCTTCAATAGCTGAAATAGTTAAAGAAGGAATAAAAGTTAATTTGGTAGCTACAGATACTGGTATGTGGGATCGTGTTAAGGCACAAGATAAAATGCAATCAATTTTAGCTGCTAAAGGTAATAAAGTTGAGGCAGTACTCGCAAATAACGATGATATGGCTCTTGGTGCAATATCTGCATTAAAAGCTGCTGGATACTTTAAAGGTACTAAATATATGCCAGTTGTTGGTGTTGATGCTACAGCTCCAGGAATTGCAGCTTTAGCTGATGGATCTATGCTTGGAACAGTATTAAATGATGCTAAAAATCAAGGAATTGCTACTTTTAATATTTCAAAATTGCTAGCTGAAGGTAAAGTGCCAACTACTGAGAATGCTGGATATACATTAACAGATAAAAAATATGTATGGATAGATTACAAACAAATAACTAAAGAAAATATGAGCGACGCTAAATAAGTTTATATACTTTTAAATTATTAAATGTTTGTGGACAAACTAAAGTGCAATAGAAATTTATTGTACTTTGGTTTATTAATGAGATTATCTATTTGAATGTATACAGGGGGTGTTAAAATGATGGAAGATAATTATTTGCTGGAATTAAATAATATATCCAAAGAGTTTCCTGGTGTAAAGGCATTAGACAATGTAACGTTGAAGGTGCGTCCTGGAAAAGTACATGCACTAATGGGCGAGAACGGTGCTGGTAAATCTACACTTATGAAATGTATTTTCGGTATATACACGCAGGATTCAGGACAAATATTATTAAATGGCCAAAATGTGGTAACAAATAGTTCAAAGGATGCTCTTAATCTTGGAATTGCAATGATTCATCAAGAGATTCATCCTGTTAAATTTAGAAATGTGATGGAGAATATGTGGCTTGGACGTTTGCCAATGCATGGAATTGGACCTTTTCAATTAGTAGATGAGAAAAAAATGTATAAAGATACTAAAGAACTTTTTGAAAAACTTGGGCTCGATATTAACCCTAATACAATAGTGGAAAATTTATCGGTTTCGACAGTTCAACAGATGGAAATAGCAAAAGCGGTTTCCTATAATGCGAAAGTTATAATTATGGATGAGCCTACATCATCTCTTACTGAAACTGAAGTAGGTCATTTATTTAGAATAATTCGAGATTTACAAAAGACTGGTGTTGCAATAATTTACATATCCCATAAGATGGAGGAAATCCTCCAAATTTCAGATGATGTATCTGTAATGAGAGATGGAAAAATGATAGGTACTTGGGAAGCTAAGGAACTAACTATTGATATGATAATTAAAAAAATGGTTGGACGTGATCTAACTAATAGATTTCCAGAGAGGAAAAATGTGCCTGGAAAGGAGATCTTAAGGGTTGAAAAATTTACTTCACCATTTCCAAGATCATTTAAAGATGTTTCTTTTAATTTAAGAAAGGGAGAGGTACTTGGTGTAGGCGGACTTGTTGGAGCTCAAAGAACAGAAATTATGGAAGCAGTTTTCGGTCTTAGAAGTTTGGAGTCAGGCAAAATTTTTATAAATGATAAAGAAGTTAAAATTAAGTCGCCAATGGATGCGAAAAAGCATAATATGGCTCTACTTACCGAGGAACGTCGTGCGACGGGTATATTTCCAGTACTATCAATTTTGGAAAATATTGTTATAGCAAATCAGTCAAAATATTTGAATAAAGTGAAGATTTTAGATGATAAATTGCGTAAAGATGATTCGAATAAGAGTATAAAGCAGTTAAATATTAAAACACCTTCATTTAAAGAACTTATACAAAATTTATCTGGTGGTAACCAGCAGAAAGTTTTACTAGCAAGGTGGCTTCTTACAGTGCCAGAGATACTGATTCTTGATGAACCAACACGTGGTATTGATGTAGGGGCAAAATTCGAAATTTACACAATTATTACTGAACTTGCAAATCAAGGTAAAAGTATTATAATGATATCTTCTGAAATGCCTGAGCTTTTAGGTATGTCTGATAGAATAATGGTAATGTGTGAGGGGCATCTTTCAGGTATTATTGATGGAAAAGATGCTACAGAGGAAGCAGTAATGGGACTCGCTAGTAAGTATATGTAATAGTCAGGGGGGTAAGGTAAATGGAAATAACTAAAAAGAAAAATATAGGTGCTTTTTTTAAACAAAATGCTATATATGTTGTTTTAGTAGTATTAATAATAGGTATTGCTGTAAAGGATCCACGATTTATTTCACTTAGCACTGCTAAGGATATTTTGATTCAAAGTTCCACAAGAGTTATAATTGCACTTGGAGCTTGTTTTGCAATTCTAACAGCTGGAGCTGATCTTTCAGCAGGACGTGTGGTAGGTCTTGCAGCAGTTATATCTGCTTCAATGATTCAAGCGGCTGATTATACAAGTAAATTTTATCCGAATTTAGGTCATTTGCCAATGGTAGTTCCTATTTTAGCAGGTATTTTAGCTGGAGGTATAGTTGGTCTTTTAAATGGTTTTATAGTATCGAAGTTTGAGGTACCACCATTTATAGCAACACTTGGAACAATGGTTATTGTTTATGGAGCAAACTCAATTTATTTTGATCTTCCTCCAAATAAGTCACAGCCGATAGGTGGTCTAAGGGCAGATTTTACTGCACTTGGAACACAATCATTTTTAGGAATTCCATATGTAATAATTATAGCGATTATAGTTACATTAGTAATCTATGTTGTTTTAAATAAGACAAAGCTTGGTAAAGATGTATATGCTATAGGTGGAAATAGAGAAGCTGCAATAGTTTCAGGTATTAATGTAAAAAAATGTTTGCTATGGATATATGTAATAGCAGGTGTACTTTATGGTATAGCAGGTGTTCTTGAAGCGGCGAGAACTGGTGGAGCTACAAATAATTATGGTAACGGTTACGAATTAGATGCAATCGCGGCCTGCGTTGTTGGTGGCTGGTCAGTTTCTGGTGGTGTTGGTACAGTACCTGGTATTGTAGTAGGTGTACTTATATTTAGTGTTATTAATTACGGACTAACATTTATAGGAGTTAATCCATATTGGCAACAAATAATAAAAGGTTTAATTATAGTATCAGCAGTTGCAGTTGACATAAGAAAATATCTTCGTAAGAAATAAATAAAGATATATTACTTATATAAAAGTAAGTCATGGGATATTTCGAAATAAGAAATATCCCATGACTTATTTTAGCTTAAATATTGGACAAGTTGTAACTGAAGTTTTATCATATAGGTAGAAGATAAAATTTTTTATTAAATAAGAACTAAAGAGGAGAATAAAACATGAAAAAAGTAATATTTTTTGACATAGATGGTACACTAATTGATTGTACAAGAGGAATTACAGAAATAACGAAGGAAGTTGAAAAATCTATTAGAAAATTACAAGCTGATGGTAATTATATCTTTATTGCAACTGGTAGGCCATATGCGTTTATAAGTGAAGAATTATTAAAATTTGGGTTTGACGGTTTTGTGTTTACTAATGGTGCACAAGTAGTAGTTAGAGAAGAATTAATTTACAAACAGGAAATTAAGAAAGATGTTGTAAAAACAATAATAAATAATTTTGAGAAATTTAATATTGAGTATATATTGGAAGGTGAAAAATATTCATATATGAAGAGTGAATATGAAAATTTATATGAATATTATGATAGCTTTGATATATCAAGGAAGTACATAAAGAGTGAGTACAATATTAGTGATATTGATATTTATAAAATGGAGATGTTATGCAAAAGCAAAGAAGCCGAAAAGTATTGTTTATCATTACAAGGGGATGAATTTGATTGTAACCATAATATATCAAGTAATATTTTTGAAGTTTATTCTAGTAGGGAAACAAAAGCATCAGGAATAATGAGGGTACTCAATCATTTAAATATCCCTATAGAAAATAGTTATGCATTCGGAGATGGTATAAATGATATAGAAATGTTAGAGTCAGTTGGATGTGGTATCGCTATGGGAAATGCAAGTGAAAAGGTTAAAAGTCACGCTAAAAAGGTAACATGTGATGTTGTAAATGATGGAATAGCAGTAGGAATTAAAAAATTTATAAATTAAGCTTATGTTATATTAGTATTATTACAAAATCAAGCACAGTCTCTAGTAGAGGTTGTGCTTGATTTTTTTTAGTAATAGAGTATTTAAAGTGTTAGTATTAATTAACATGGTATATAATAATGTTATTAGATAGAGAATTAGTTAAAATAAATTACTAGGAGTGCTTAAAATGGAAGAATTAAAGAAAGCAATTGATGAAATAGTTAAACAAGATATTATAAAGGTAGTTATTAGCAATAAAATTAATAAGGAAGTAGAATATAATAAAATAACATTTGTATTAAAGGAAGATGATGAAAAACAATATTACCAAATAGAAAAAACGACTGATAAACAAGTTTTTCATGAAAATATTAACGTTGATATTTTAAAGGAAAAGATTTTGGAATATGTACAAGGAAAATATAAACAAGTTGATGCTTGGGCTGGTACTACAACCTTTGATTTGAAAATATCAAAAAAAGGTAAGGTTCATTTAGGTCACAAAATGAGTGACAATGAAAAGCTTACAAGCAAGGGGCATAATAAAGAAAAAAATTATATTCTTAACGAGGGTATGATAATAAAGCCTCTTATAGATTTAGGGATTTTCACAAAAGAGGGCAAGGTTGTTAATTCAAAATATGATAAATATAAGCAAATAAATAGATTTGTTGAAGTTATTGATGACGAAATTAAAAATAACGATTATAAGGAACTTACTATAATAGATTTTGGATGCGGTAAGTCTTATTTAACATTTGTATTATATTACTATTTCGTAGAAATTAAAAAAATTAATGTGAAAATGATAGGACTTGATCTTAAAGAAGATGTAATTGAAAAATGTAACGAGATAGCTAAAAGATATAATTATGAAAATTTGAGGTTTGAGTTAGGGGATATAAATGGCTTTAAATATGAAAATAAGGTTGATATGGTAATTACATTACATGCATGTGATACCGCTACTGATTATGCTTTGTACAATGCAATAAAGTGGAATAGTGGAATGATTTTTTCTGTTCCTTGCTGTCAACATGAATTTAATAGTCAAGTTAAAACGGAATCATTATCTATACTAACAAAGTATGGAATAGTAAAGGAAAGAGTTTCAGCACTTATGACAGATGCTGTGCGTGCGAATCTTCTTGAATGCTCCGGATACAAAACACAACTTTTAGAATTTATAGATATAGACCAGTCTCCAAAAAACATATTAATTAGAGCAATAAAAGCTAATATACCAAATGAGATAAAAGAAAAGGCTTTGTCCGAAGTTAATGATTTAATGACTTCATTTAATTTAAAACCAACATTATATGATCTATTAAAAAAGGATAATTTGATATAATTATCATAATAATAGTCTAAGAGGAATACCTAAATTAGGAAGGTAGATGATGTTAAGGTGCTAACAATATATGCGGTATCGGATTCTATAGGAGAAACAGCAGAACTTGTAGCAAAATCAGTAGAAAGTCAGTTTCCAGGTAGTATTATAATAAAAAGAGTACCATATATTAAAACAGCTGAAGATGTTAATAAATTTATTAGTAAAATAGAAGATAATTCGAAAGCAATGATTATTTCAACTATTATTATGGTAGATGTGAAGGAATTCCTAGTTCAAAGATGTGTAGAAAAAGGGGTATTTATATCAAATATTTTAGGACCGGTTATAGGGCTTGCGTCTAAGTTATTAAATAAACAGCCAGAATATATTCCAGGGGCAATATGGAATATGGATAAGGAATATTATAAAAGGATAGAAGCTATGGAATTTGCTATTCAGTTTGATGATAGTCGTGATTATAATGGAATAAAGCTTGCGGACGTAGTTCTCATTGGTGTCTCAAGAACTTCAAAAACCCCATTATGTATGTACTTAGCTAATAAGGGAGTAAAGGCTATAAATATACCTTTAGTGCCTGAAGTCCCTGTTCCAGAAGAATTGTATAATATACCAGGAAGAAAGATTATAGGGCTTACAATAAATCCTTTTGAGCTTATTGAAATTAGGAAACATAGAATGGACAAATTTAGTGGACTTAATTCTAGTTTTCAATATTCTAATGATGCAAGAATATTAGATGAATTAGATTTTGCTGAAAAAATAATGAAAAAGACAAGGTGTTTAACTATCGATGTTACTAAAAGAGCTATAGAGG
The DNA here is from genome assembly GCF_026650985.1 of Clostridium estertheticum. GTDB lineage: Bacteria > Bacillota > Clostridia > Clostridiales > Clostridiaceae > Clostridium_AD > Clostridium_AD estertheticum_C. The sequence continues at coordinate 3,439 of NZ_CP086241.1, read as the reverse complement.
ATACAGCATTAATTATTATGAAGAGCATAGGGAGTACTAAATAGTTAATGTAAATTTTTTATACTATGAAGGATACAACAACTAATTATCGTTAGAGGTGGTAAATTGATAGAATTAAGTGTTTATGAATTTGGAGCTATAGGAAATGGAGTAATAGATGATACGTTAGCTATTCAAAGTGCAATAAAATATTGTTTTGATAATAATATAGATAAATTAAGCTTTGAAAATGAAAAAGTATATCTATGTAATAAAGAGATTGTGTTATACGGTAAAAATTTAATTGTTGATGGTAACAACTCAATAATTAAGAGAACTACAGATTTTATGGGCGTTTTTGGAGCTGTATTAAATGTATATGGGTTAACACCTAATTTAAGCTATCCGTTACTTGGAAAGTATATAGGTAAGATAATTCCTGCGCAAAGTATTGTTATTAGAGATCTAAGTATCTATTGCGCAGAGAAAATTTCTAGTTCTACTTATATAAATGGGTTAGCAGTATGTAATGCTAAAAATATAATTCTTGAAAATATTATAGTTACAAATGCACCACAAACAGCTTATGCTATTGTTTCATCTTCCATTAATAATAAAAATTTAATAATTGATAATGTAGTATTGGATAGTTGTATATCAAGAAATAGTAAAAAACATTCATTTAGGCTTAGTGCAATAAAGGATAGTAATATATTTAATGCTAGGATGGTTAATTGCTTAGCAATAAATGTCATAGAAAGAGAGTCTGGGTATAATGCACAAGGTAGAAAGGTACATTTAATATGTAATGTATCCTCAGAAAATATTGGTTGTTATAAAATTATAATTGATGATTGTCATTTTGATGAGAGTGGTGAAGTTTATATAGTTCAGAATTGCACTAATATAACAATTCAAAACTCACAATTATTTGGTGGGCTAGAGATATATAATCCTAATAAAATGATAAGTAACAATATAGTTATAAAAAACAATGAATTTAATTATGTTTCGAACAACAATATTTATAAAACACCATTATTATTATATAATATAAAAAACATTAACATTACAGAGAATGTATTTAATGACCTTTTAAAGGAAATACTAGATGAATATAATATACGTATATATGGTTGTGAGGATATTATTTTTAAAGAAAACTATAATTTTAATTTGTTAATCAAATAGACCTAGTTGATATTTATTATTAATTAGTATATAATGTTAATAAAGAAAGGAAGTCTTTGTATGAGAACAAAAGGAAATAAAATATCCATTATTGGAGCTGGATTTGTAGGATCAACTACAGCATTTGCTCTAATGAATGGAGGACTTGCAACTGAAATTGTAATTGTAGATATAAATAAGAATAAAGCTGAAGGCGAGGCAATGGATTTATCACATGGCGTTTCCTTCGTAAGGCCAATAGAGATAACTTCTGGAGAGTACTCGGATACAAAAGATTCAGATATAGTAATTATTACAGCGGGTGTTGGTCAAAAGCCAGGTGAAACAAGGCTTGATTGTATTTCTAAAAATTTAAAAATATTCCAAAGCATAGTCCCGGAAGTTGTAAAATTAAGCCCCAATTCTATATTATTAGTAGTGTCAAACCCTGTTGATATATTGACTTATATAACTTATAAGTTATCAGGTTTTCCAAGTAATAGGGTAATTGGTTCTGGTACTGTCCTTGACACATCAAGATTTAAATACTTGCTTAGTAAGCATTTTGAAATTGATGCAAGAAATATTCATACCTATATAATGGGTGAACATGGGGATTCAGAAATTGCAGCATGGAGTATAACTAGTATTGCAGGTATGAATGTTGATGAGTTCTGTTCTACATGTCCTAATAAATGTGATGGAGAGCTGAAGTATAATATATATAAGGAAGTAAAGGAAGCGGCTTATACTATTATCCAAAAGAAGGGTGCAACTTATTATGCTGTTGCCCTAGCTATAAAAAGGATAGTTGAAGCAATATTAAGTAATGAGAATTCTATTCTTACTGTATCATCTCTATTAAAAGGTGAATACGGAATTGATGACATTTATATGGGAGTGCCAACAGTTGTAGGTAGAGAGGGAGTAAAAAAAATATTAGAAGTTAACCTTAACGAGGAAGAGAAGACAGAACTCTTTGAATCTTCAAAGGTACTCAAGGAAGTTATAAAGGACTCAAAAATATAAGATTAAATGTAAATTATAACTGATATCTAATTAAAAACGTCATGTAAATATTAACTTAAAAGAAGTGATATTTACATGGCGTTATTTTTGTTTATTCTTACATATAAAAATTATAACACCATTCAATATATGATAAGTTTTAATAAGTGTTAAGCACTACAATGGTAATTGATAGTGTTATATATTTTAAAAATGGGAAAATTATTATTCAAATAAAAGAAAATATACATTGAATTTATAAAAAAATATGATATAATTTAAATATAACACAACTGGCATACAAGTATATTAGAATGGTAGCATGGCAATTACTAATGAAATTGAAATAGATTCTTATTAAATTTACTTGTTGTAAAAGCAGAATTAAAGAGAATTATTTTTAAAACTATCGTGTAAACGGTATCTATATTGGGTTGAACCAAGGATGGTAATAATAGTAATATTTAAATATATAGTTGGATTAAACGATTGGCTATGCAATATCGTTGAAAAAAATTAACGAATAGAGAGGATGATAATAGAAATGGAAAAATTAGAGTTAAGTAAGTTAAATATAAAAAAGGATGAATTATGGAAAAAAGCAGGAATAGAACTTCCAAAATTTGATTGTGATAAGATGTCACATTTAACAACAGAAAATCCTACGTGGGTGCATTTTGGAGCAGGAAACATATTTCGTGGATTTATTGCAACTTTGCAACAAACGTTACTAAATAATGGAATTGTAGATACGGGTATTGTAGCAGTTGAGGGATATGATTATGAAATTATAGATAAAATTTATACTCCTTATGATAATCTAAGTTTACTCGTAACTATGAAACCAGATGGAAATTTAGATAAAAAAGTCATTGGAAGTATAGGTGAAAGTTTAGGGTGTGATTATTCAAGGGAAGATGAATGGAAACGCCTACAAACAATATTTACAAAACCATCTTTAAGTATGGTAAGTTTCACGATAACTGAAAAAGGTTATAGTTTAAAAAACATTTCAGAGAAAGACGTAGAAGATGGATTGAAACATCCAAGGAGCGTTATAGCTAAAGTTGCATCACTAATGCATGAAAGGTATAAAAGTGGCGAATTGCCTATTGCACTTGTAAGTATGGATAACTGTTCACATAATGGTGAAAAACTCTATAACGCAATAAATACAATTGTAGAAAAATGGGCTAACAATGGTTTGGTTGAGAAAAACTTTCTAAAGTATATCAATAATCCGGATAAAGTATCATTTCCATGGAGTATGATAGACAAAATT
>NZ_CP086240.1 GCF_026650985.1 Clostridium estertheticum | reverse complement strand
ATTGGTATAATGCAGCACTCTTATTTGGGTTACTAAAAAATAGGAGGGCTTTTTTATGTTGGCCGAGAAAATACACATTGAAGGCTATAGTGAGATTATAAGAAATCTAACTATAGTGCCAATAGATGATGTGGTTAATAGTTCAGAGGTATCCCAGGCTCAAATGCAAATAAATCTTTTGCATGAAAATGATGATGGATACATAACTATAGCCCTTAAAAAGGATAATAACTGGATACAGCATCACTACAAAGTAGACAAGCTTAAGGAAAATATAGGTAAGGTTATAGGTGTAAAAGATGCAAATATATATCTAAGTCCTAATTCTTTTTACAAACCTAAGAGGCGTATAGAAAATATAAGAAAATTAAATTCTTTATTTATAGATTTGGATTATTATACATTAGAACAATACAAGGGCTTAAGCGTAGAGCAGATTGTATGGTTACTTGAGAAAGATTATTTTAAGAAGTCTGTTCCACCGCCTAGTTTTATAGTTATCTCAGGTCAAGGGATAGTTATTTACTGGCTTATAGAGCCAGTGCCATATATGGCTCTTCCTCTTTGGAACGCAGTGCAGAAATTCTTTCTAGAGAAGTTAAAAGAAATAGGCGCTGATGCTAAATCAATTGATGCAGCTAGAGTATCTAGGTTATCAGGAACTATTAATCAAAAAAATGGACAAGCAACTGAGATATTAGTTTTTAATGAAGAAAGATATGCGCTTCGTGATATTCAAGAGAATTATCTACCGGAGCTAAATGATTATGTTAAAAACCCAGGTGTAAAAAAACGTGGAAGAAAATCAAAAGTTGTAAAACTATTTAATCTTTATAGTCTTCACCATGCAAGGCTGATGGACGTCGTGGCGCTTCAGAATTTTAGAAAAGGATATTGCCGGGATGAAAACGGGGAATTAGTAGAAAAAAGCCAAAGAGAGCTTATGTGTTTTTTATATAGATACTGGGCCTGTTGTTTTACTAATGACCTTAAGAAGGCCTTAGAGGACACTTTAGAATTTAACAAAGGATTTATATGTCCATTACCTGAAAGTGAAGTTAGAAGTCAAACCTCGCAGGCAGAAAGAGCATATAAGGAGTGGCTGGAGAATGAATTCGATCCTCGCCCCAAAGAAGATATAGAACAACTAAAAATTAATTTTGAAGAGGGCACAGTTAAAAAGAAAAATAGATCTGGATATAAATATAAGGGTTACAACTATAAAAACACAACGCTTATAAAGCTTTTAAACATTATTGAAGATGAGATGAGGCCTCTTAAGACTATTATTAATACAAAAGAAATTAAGAGAAGAAATAACCAAAATCATAAGGTTAAAAGAAGAGACGAAACTGGGTTAACTAAAAGAGAATTAGAAAAATTAAATAAGATAACGGCAGTAAAAGAATTGAAAGATAAAGGGTTAAGCCAAAATGAGATTGCCAATATGTTAAATATAGGGATAGCTACAGTAAAAAGATATTACAAGAAAATAAAGGAAGATTTTCAAAAAAGTTTGGTATCATGAAACGTCCGATAAGATTATGGGTGTAACCTGCTTCTTTTTCTTTTAGGGTTTTTTGATGTCTTTGGGAGGGTTTTACTATGTTATATGTGGATTTAGAACAAAAATGGAAGCTTAGTATTAGTGGTAGTATAACTACTGCTCTAAAAGGAATCTCTGAGGATGAGGTTTTTGATTCTGTGTTTGATTATTGGTTTAAAGATAAGTTCGAAGAGGTAGAAGGAAAGCTGCAGTATGTTAAGAGAATTACAAATGAGAGATTTGGTGTAGATGATGAGCTATTAGATGATATTAAAAAGGTATTTGAAGAGAGATACGTTAAAAAGATAGTTAAGTTAAAGGGTAATGCTGTTGAGAGAGTTAAAAAGCAAAAAACGGAACCAGCTACGGATAAACAGTTAAAGTATGCGAAGAAGCTTTATAAAAAGGCCCATGGAAAAGCAAATGGTTTCGATGATAGGGAATATAGTAAACATGAGATGGTTGTAATGATAGGGGAGCTAGTGGAAAGATTGGATAATATGGAGAAAGAGGATCCTGGAGAGGGTTCGGTTTTGGAGCTTAGTGATTTTAGGAAGTAAGGGACTATAGAGTAATGGAAGCAAAAACGGCTATAAGCGTGTAAAAAAACGAAATATTTGGAGGCATAAGTATGATTACATCAGAAGAGATTAAAAGAAGATTATGGGATGGAGCAAACGATTAAGGGGGTCATTGTTTTTTGTGTCTAAAAAATTCTGTAACCGTTGATATATAAAGAAAAAACCAAATAAGTAGTGTAAAAAAATTTACACTACCAAACTAAATAAGGAGGAAATGTAAATGGAAGAGGAAAAGGAAAAGGGAGAATTAAGCCGTGGGTTGTCGAGCCGTCAGATAATGATGATTGCCTTGGGAGGTACAATTGGTGTAGGTTTATTCATGGGTTCAAAAAGTACAATTTTATGGACAGGCCCATCTGTAATGTTATCATATGCACTTGTAGGTATATTCATTTTTTTTATTATGCGTGCCATGGGGGAAATGTTGTATATAGAGCCAACCACAGGTTCCTTTGCAACATTTGGTTATAAATATATTCATCCTTTAGTAGGATATTTAACTGCTTGGAGCACCTGTTTCCAATGGGTGATTGTGGGTATGTCTGAAGTTATTGCTGTTGGTGCTTATATGCAGTATTGGTTTCCAAGTCTTCCTACTTGGGTTCCAGGTTTAATTGCAATGATTGTATTAACAACAGTAAATTTAGTATCTGTAAAATCATTTGGTGAATTTGAATTTTGGTTTTCACTTATTAAAGTTGTAACCATTATATTTATGATTGCCGTTGGAGTGGGCTTGATTTTGTTTGGAATTGGTAATGGCGGCAAAGCAATTGGATTTTCAAATCTTTGGAAAAATGGTGGTTTTTTTGGAGGTGGTTTTAAGGGCTTCTTCTTCTCTCTATCACTAGTTGCTGCATCTTATCAAGGGGTTGAACTTGTTGGAATTACAGCAGGTGAAGCAAAAGATCCGCAAAAAACGTTAACTAAAGCAATTCAAACTTTAATAGGCCGTATTTTGATTTTCTATTGTGGAGCAATTTTTGTTATTGTAACTGTTTATCCTTGGAATCAATTAGGTGGAGTTGGAAGCCCATTTGTAGCTACTTTTTCAAAAGCTGGAATTACAGCAGCAGCCGGAATTATTAATTTCGTGTGTGTCACAGCTGCTCTTTCAGGATGTAACAGTGGTATCTATAGTGCAGGACGTATGGTTTATACATTAGGAGTAAATGGGCAAGGTCCAAAGTTCTTTAGAAAAGTAACAAAAAGTGGTGTGCCAGTGGTTGGTACATTTGGTGTGGTAATTGGACTTTTAATCGGAGTAATTTTAAGTTATATGGCACCTAAAAATATATTCGTGTATGTTTATAGTGCAAGTGTACTTCCTGGTATGGTTCCTTGGTTTGTCATTCTAATCAGTCATATCAAATTCAGAAAGGAACAAGGAGCTTTAACAGATAGCCATCCGTTTAAAATGCCTTTTTCACCAGTTTCAAACTATGTAACAATAGGGTTCCTAATAATGGTGTTAATTGGCATGTGGCTTAATAATGAAACACGAGCATCTCTCATTGTTGGAATTGTTTTCTTAGGACTAATGGCAGTAAGCTATTATGTATTGGGAATTGACAAACGCATACAAGAAGATGACAAGAATAGGAATACAAATCTACTGAAACTTGATTCTGATTGTGATTAAACAATCGTTGAATCTTAGTTAAAATTATCCAGGTTGCAGTAATCGTTAATTTACCACTATAGGAACGTGAACTTTAACGATTATAGCATTGGAGAAATTCATTATTGTTAAAATTATAGGAAGGTTTATATTATGGAGAAACAAATAATAAGCACAACAAATTATTATTTACATCGGGACAAATTCCTTTAGATCCTGTAACTGGCGAACTAGTAAATTATGTGTGATTAAAATCTAGTTATATCAATACATGCAGAGTTTGAAGGTTATCTAATGTCGATCAAAAGGTATGTAGTAAATGTTGGTGTAAAAAATGAATTTATTATGGCAATATATTATGAAATTGGAGTGGCAAACTAGGTAGAATTCTTTCTGCTTAGGTTTTAGATATGGCAATGAAAGAGATAAATAAGTACAGTGATATATCTTTTGAATTTCAGGAGATTAAAGTGGGTCGAAAAGTAGCGAGAATTAAATTTATTATAAAGCAAAATCAGAATAATAAAGCCAGGAATGAAATATCAGCAACATCATTAGATTTAAAAGAGAGTGAAGAGCTGGTGCTAATAAAACAAGTACAAGAAATATTTACAAAGACCTCTATAACAATACATGAGGCAAGTTGCATATTAAAAGATTCTTTTGGTAATAACTGTCTTAACGTATGTTTACCGCGTTTTGCGGTTACTACCCCAGTATAAAGCATGAGATGGTCGTAATAGGGGCGCTGGTGGAAAGATTGGATAAAATGGAGAGAGATGATTTGGGTGAGCGCGCGGTATTGAAGCTTAGTGATTTTAGAAAATAATATCTGTAGTAAAAATTCACGGCGTTCACGCTCAAAAAATAGGAATGAAAAAATTTATTTATTATTATCTATAAATTTTTTCATTTCCTCAACATCTTTAAATTTCAATGAGTGTGCGATAGAATTAGCTGTACCTGGTCTTAGTGTATCATTGTCTTTATGGTAATCAAATTTACAAGTTCTCCAAATTCCATCCTTACCCAAGCCGCCATATATAAATCCACCTTTTCTTAGAAGTTGCATATTAAAATATACTAATAGTCTTTTTATATGTCCCATGCTAAATCTTATTGGCATATTATTATAAACCTATTTCTTTCATTATTTTATCTCTATTGCCATCACAACGAATTAATTTTAGCATATAAACTTGTTTAGAGATGCTTTCAACCTTACCAAATAGATCAATTTGGTTTAGATAAATACTAATATACTCACAGATGGTATTCATCAAATCTTCTTTTGCAGATTCAATTGTAGAACCTTCACCATACATATCAATCTCGTTTAACGAAATAGTGAATCCACCTAATTCCTCTCCGGATTCTGTAATTGGATTAAACTTTAAGAATCCCATTAAAAAATCTACATAAGGAGTTTTTATATGACTTACTTCTTCGTCATTTTTTGCATTTTTATTTATACCTTTGAAAGTAACCATTTCTAATCCGTTTAATACCGCATTGTTTAATTCACTATAATGTTTTTTTGTATCTCTAATATTAAGTTTTCGTTCCATTAGCATTTCCATATTATTTTCTCCTTTTTTAAAAAAAATCATTACTTCACCTCCTAGTATAATATATGTAGTCACTGTGGTCAAGGTGACTACATATATTATTTTATCCATTATAATTTTTATATATACCAAAACAGCATAAAAAAAATTAAAGGGTTTTTATGCTGTTTTATTAACTGTATAGAAGTATGTCTGTTGTTGTTTTAATAGTTTTATATAAACAACAAGTTTTAAAGATTTTAGGCATACTACAAAGCATTGATATATCTATGTTTGAGTATACGAAAGACGACCAATTAGTACGAAACTACGACTGATTCGTACTTAAAGCGACAGTTAAAACGACTTGACGCATTTAAAGGTCGTATGGTAAAATTTAAATTAAATTTTACATAAAGCAAAGCAAGGCCAGTAGGGAACTAGCAGCTACATCAGAAGATATCAAACCAAATGAGAAGCAAAGCATTGAGGCTATTAAATTTGTAAAAGAAATTATACGGGAACCAATAACAGACCTTGAAGCAATGGAGATATTAAATATTGCCAATGGTGATATAAGTATCATCAAAGAAAAGTATATACACGCTGAAACAGTGCCTAAAATTGGTAATATGGTGGGGTGGCTTATTGATGCAATAAAAAAAGATTATAAGCAGCCTATTAGCAAAATTAAGGTTGACAATTTCAACAACTACAAGCAGAGAACATATGATTTTGATGATTTGGAAAAGAAATTACTAGGGTGGGATATATAATGGCTAAACTTAAGATGTTTCAATCAGATATGGCAAGAAGGAATAAGATTTATTCGGTAATGAGTGATGATACATCACCTATGGCAATGATTGATTTTGCTATTTTACCAACTAAAAATACAAAAAAACTATTTGAAATGATATGGAGCAAATATGATAAAGACACACATTGTTCTATTTTAAATAACGAAGAAATGGTTATTGATAATTTTTATGCTGAATTAAATATAATTAATGGCATGATTTTCCAAGTATATACTGTTAGTAACTTTGAGAATGACTATGCTGAAATATATATTAAATATCCAATTATAATTAAAATATCAAAGCTCTCCTTTGATATAAAAATAGAATTCCATAATAGATTTAAAGAATTTTTCGATAAATTTCTAGAAATATAGAAAATTGCCCTTGGGCTAGAAATTTTATAACCCAGTGGGGATTAAGATACTAATGAAGAATTAAGGAATTTGTTGATACAAACACTAACTATCTTGATATCAAAGCTACCCATATTGACCGCATTATTGACTTAAAGCTAGTTATATCAATACATGCAAAGTTTGAAGGTTATCTAATGTCGGTCAAAAGGTATGTAGTAAATGTTGGTGTAAAAAATGAATTTATTATGGCAATATATTATGAAATTGGAGTGGCAAACTAGGTAGAATTCTTTCTGCTTAGTTTTTTCTATATATGCTATACAACAATGGCTCCCTTGTTGTTGTATAGTACAAGTACTTGTATAGTAAAGGTATAGTAGGGGTGCTCCAGAACTAGTTATATCAATGGATACATAGGTTTGAAGGTAAGCTGATGTCGGTCTGAAGGTAAGTCAATGTCGGTGGATAAGTGAACTTAAGGTAAGGTAATGTCGGTTTAAAGGTAAGGCGATGTCGGTAAAGGGTAAGTTGACAGCTAACCATTTACCTTTTATAATTATATTTTAATAATAGCTTGGAGGTATACTTTTATGATTAAAAAGGGTAAATACATTGCAGTAAGACCAAATGAGCTTATTGAGGCTAGATATAACTTATCAGTAAGCCAAAATGACATAATGGATATGGTACTAACAAAGATAGAGGATGATAATAATTATTTATATGAATTGAATATTAACGACTATAAGCATTTGTATAAGACAGATACAAGCAATATTTATAGAAATTTAGAGAAGGCAACTAAGGGCATGGAGGGAACTGGATTCTATTTATTAACCAACAATGATAAAGGTGTAGAAAAAGAAACCTTTTTTGTATGGTTTGCATCAATCGAATATGTAAAGTCAGAGGGGAAAATAACTTTTGAAATAGGAACCAAACTTAAAGGATTGTTGCTTGAAATGAAAAAAAGAATTTATTATAAAATAGAGTATCCTATAAACTTTACTAGTATTTATAGCAAAAGAGTTTATTATTATTTAAAGAGTTTTGAAGATACCGGATGGCGAATTGATAATTTAGATATATTAAGAAAAAAACTACAATGCCCTAAAAGCTATGATAAGTATGGATTATTTAGGACTTATGTTTTAGATATGGCAATGAAAGAGATAAATAAGTATAGTGATATATCTTTTGAATTTCAGGAGATTAAAGTGGGTCGTAAAGTAGTGAGAATTAAATTTATTATAAAGCAAAATCAAAATAATAAAGCCAGGAATGAAATATCAGCAACGTCATCAGATTTAAAAGAGATTGAAGAGCTGGGACTAATAAAACAAGTACAAGAAATATTTACAAAGAACACTCTAACAAGACATGAGGCAAGTTGCATATTAAAAGACGCTAATAATAACTTAGATTTGATTAATCAATGTTATCAGTATTTATTGACCAAAGATGTTCCAAATGTTGTTGGATATATGAGAACTATTGTAAAAGGCTTTAATGAGCTGCAGGCAAATATACATGAATCTAACTTTACAAACTACGAACAAAGGACATATGATTTTGATTCTCTTGAAAAGAAACTATTAGGGTGGGAAAATTAATAAGTGAATGTTATATAATTAAACAATATATTTAGGGTTAATTCTAAGGCAGAATGTTTTGAACCAGTATAAAGCATGAGATGGTCGTTATAATAGGGGCGCTGGTGGAAAGATTGGATAAAATGACGAGAGATGATTTGGGTAGGGAAGATTAGCATTACAATAAAGGAATTTATTATTTAATGTGGAATTATCTTCTATATAGGGTGGTGAGATAGATGCATATTAAAGAAATGAAAGAAGTTATAAATGGAATAGAACAGGTAAATAACAATGTAGATTCTGTCAGGATTAACACAAATGATTCAAATGAAAAGTTGGATAAAATAATTAGCTTATTGGAAAAATTAGTTAAGCAAGGTGAATAAACATATAACGAATCTTATAATTATTTTTATGGAGATTAATTTATGTTTTAAGATGTTATTCCTAAAGAATTAGTAATTGGTGATGCATATACATCTTAACAAATAGTGGTATATATAGGTAAATATAATGTCCATATAATATGTGATGAAGTTCAATATAATTAAACAAAGTTGATTTTTTACAAATTAGTAAACATTGGTAAACAAATGATATTATTTTTACATAACAGTTTGGAAGAGTTTACTTTAGATTATTTATATAATATACGGGGGGTATAAATTATGAAAAAGAAAGTATCTGAATTGTCAATTGATGAATGGAAAAAAACGTTCCCAATAATTTTAAAAGAGTATAACGCAAATTATAAAGATTGGTACGAAATTGAAAAACAAACCATTTTAAACGCTGTAAAAGCTGAAGATATTGCACGAATTAATCATATAGGAAGTACTGCGGTTGAAGGTTTGATAGCAAAGCCAATAATAGATATTTTATTAGAAATTGACGGTTGTTGTAATGTTGCAAGATTGGTTGATGAATTAAAAATAATTGGATATGGTGTTGAACTTTTTAATCGAAATGACGACCCAATGAGATTATTGCTCGGTAAAGGCTTTTCTTCTGACGGGTATGCAGAAAAAGTTTGCTTCCTCCATGTCAGATATTTGGGGGATTGGGATGAACTATATTTTAGAGATTTTCTTATAGCAAATCCTGAAGTGGCAACTGAATATGGAAAATTAAAACTAAATATACTAAATGATATTGAAAAAGGTTTAATAGAACGTATGCCAAATGGAGTGCCAAATGGATACTCACAAACAAAATTAGAATTCGTTAAAAAATATACTAATTCCGCAAAACAAGAATTCCATGATAGATATAAACCAAGATAATAAGCGTAATGTAAAGGTGAATAGTTCTCTTTCAAATACATTCGTAAAAACAGCATAAAGCGTTGATATATAAAGGTTTATAGTAGATTTAACTAAGGCCTTTTTTCTTATTGTGTGCTGCAGGAGCAAAAAACAAATAAAGAAAAGAAGATAAAGCTAAATGACAGCATTAACCACCTATATTAAACAAAATAAGATTGAACACAATAATTATATATTTATCTGTAAATTTAAGTGGTGTATGTCTTAGAGTTAAACATTTAAATCCAACCTATTCCGCAAATAGTTGGGGAAACATATATAATTAATACTGTAGAAGCTAGGTATACAATATATCTAGCTTCTATAGTTATCATTAATAGGTTAACACACTTTTAACTTTCTTTAATATCTTAGATTTCATAAGAATTTTAAAGATTCCATACCCAATTAAGCATCCTAACAAATGAATTATTGCAAAATCTATATTTCCTACTCTACCAACTACAAAATTTACAACCTGTATTAATAAAACGATAATTATAAAAGTCTTAATTGCATATTTAAATGAATTAGCTTTACAATTTATTAAAGGGATAAATACTCCCATTGGGATAAACCACAAACATCCAGAAGGTACCATATATGTATTTATATTTAGTCCATCAGCCAATATAGCTTTTATTATTGAAATTATTGTTCTAAATGGTATTATAGAAATAATATTAAACCTTAAGTTTGCTGGTCCCAAAGATGATACGCAAATTAAATATACAAGTAACAAAAATAAGTATATGCCAAAAATTACAAAAATTACTTTCTTATAAGTGCTAAAAAACATTGTTTCATTATTATCAAACATTTCAGAAATATTATTTTCATTACCGAAGTCCTCCAATGCTAGGTCAATTGATTTATCATCAGAATAACTTTTTTCTAGATATTCAGCCTTTAATGAAAAAATATGGTCTTTAAATTGAGTTTTTAGCTCATCAATTTCTTTCTTATCTAAATCCAATCCATTTATTACATTTTTTATATACTTATCAATCTTATCCATATTAAACCTCCATATAATTTTATTGATTTGTCAAAATAAGTTCTTTAATTAAGTCATTAATAATATTTAAGCTCTCTAACTTTCTTTTTAATTCCAATATTCCATCCTTTGTAGTTTTATAATATTTTCTATTATTTTTGCCTCCGATTGAAACCCAATAAGATTCTAAATATTTTTTTTCTTCAAGTCTTTTGAGTGCGGGATACAAAGTACCCTCTCCTATTTCTAGTGAATTTTTAGCCGTTTTTTTTATTTGTTTTGCAATTTCATATCCGTACATTTCACTTTTAAATAACATCTGTAATATTATAATATCCAATGAACCTTTTAACATTTCTTTATCCATAGATTATCCTGCCTTTTTTGTATTAATATTACTTACATTATATCAAAACTACCTTGATATACAAGGTGGTTTTAAAAAAAACTCATAATGTAGGTGTTTTTGCCTATCCACACGAAAAGAAAAGATGACAATTAACAGATATGAAAGAGATGCTCTGCCAAGTAAGAGTCACAGCGATATTTTAAAAGATATTATAACAAGTGAAGAAAAATTTAAACAAAAGGTTACAGAGGCTTATGAAACCACAAGAATAAATGAAAAAAATTATAATAAGATAACAAGCTATTTTCAAAGTTCTAAAAAAATATGGTTAAGTCATTGCTTGAAAGTGAATTAAAACATGATGAAGATATATTAAATCATCTCCTGCGGAGCTGAAATATTAACAACTTTGGAAGCAGATTTAGACTGCCACCAAAGCAATTTTTTTAGGCTAGACAACTGCCACTTATAGAAGATGGCAGACTTGAAGCTTCCAAAATGTTGTTAAATGGATTCAGAAAGTTTGAAATTGAAAGAGTTGAGAATCTTATAAGCTATATTGCAGATAAAGTTGATAATTTATATAAAACAAGTTTAAATAAATATTTGTGGTTTATTGATTTTGAGAACTTTAAAGAAAATGTAAGATCTATTACAGGATTAAGATATGTAAAACAACAATACGGACCTGTTATTGAAAAGAAAGGCTATGAAGAGATAATTAACTTACTTGATGATAAATTTTATAAAGAAGAAACAGAGGATAATTACAATAATTCTACTACCACTAAGATAAAAAGCAAAAAAAACTATGATATGTCTATATACGATCAGGAAGAAATGGATGTTATAGATGCTGTTATAAAAAGGTTTAAGGATATTAGCTGTAGCAAAATATCTGATGAGTCTCATAAAGAGTCTGGGTGGATTAAGAATGATACAGACAATATAATTTCTTATGAGGGCGAAGAATTGAAAATGGAGTTTTAATATAAGCAATCACCCACTTAGGGCGTTTCTACGCTAGGCAGGTGACTGTTACTATTTTACAATATTATGGGTTGAATAATTATTATATCTATTGATTTATTATCAAAAACTTTATTATATGTTTTATGGTAACTTTGAATATCAGATACAATAGATTCCTTATCATAAACAAAGAAGATTATATTATTACGATTATAGTGGAAACTATCCGAACCCATTTCCTCATTCAGACTTCTTTCAGTCATGCTTTTCCGAGAACATTTAACTTCGATTGTTGTATTACAAGAGCCTATATCTATATCATATCTAACTGTAGAGCAACCGGTATTATCGACTACTTCTATTTTAGCATCAGTAAATACAGGTTTTATAAGAGAAAACAATATTCTCTGAACATCATATTCATTACCTATTCTAATATTATCAAGCTGCGCTTTTGTTATATTTGCTTTTCCATGTACAGTATCGAAATACATAGCCTTTATATGTTCATAAAAATTATTAAGTATTTTTTTTATAATTAATATAGATGTATACTCATCCATATCTGATTTATAATCTATAAATTTTATTTTATCTTCACTTAAATAACTAGTTATAATATTTAGACAAGATAAAACTCTATTCTTAGCTTCATTTATACTTTCGTCGGTTTTAAGTTCAGAAAAAGTGTTAGAAATATATTCACTTGAGTTTTTAATTTCTAAAATTAATTCTTCAGAATTTATGTATTCAGACACTTTAAATGCAATACCCTTAAGTATATTAGAAATGTCTATAGTACTATTGGTGCTCGCAAGTTCATATATTTGTATATTGAAAAAATCCAACACTTCACATACGGAATGTTTTTTTAGTGACATATTATATTTCATAATTATCTTCCCCATCTTAAATAAAAGAGAAATAAAGGATCTGTTATATAAATCATGTCATCTTTCCATTCCAATACCTTGAAAATATCATCTTTATCAGTAATTATTTTTTGCATTTGAGTCACTGTGTTTTTGATTTTTTGTCTGTCTGGTTTCATCATATCATTTTGTATTAGATCAGCTACTCTTTCTTTAATATCATCTATTGTGAGTCCCATTAATGGTGGATTTTTAGACAAAGACTCTACTACTAATTTATATAAATCCATTTGTTCACCCAGTTTAGTGGAGTACATAGTTCTTGACTTACCCTTACTTAATGGACCTTTTGAAATTAAGTTTACAACATCTGCATAGTCAAGGTTAGAGGTTGTAAGTTTATAAGCTTTCTCTAGGATATCCGATGTTATTTCCTTAGTCTCTCCATTATCAACATTAAGTGCTGTGCAAATACTTAGACATATATATTGCATAAGCTGTGGTGAAGTTAAGCTTTCTATAGCAATTTTCTGAGCGACCTGCGTTGAAATCTTAACATTTAGTTGTTTAAATCCTTTTGTTGCTATTTCCTCTAATTCATTTATTTTCCATGATTCAATATCAATTAAACTTAATCTTCCAGCTAAATCAGCATTATTTCTAATGGGAGCATCTGCCCTATGTGGCAATGAAATTATAATTGCTCTAAAATCTCTTCTTATGGCATCTTTAAGATGACTTGCAATACTCTTTTGGGCTTCATTTGAGGCATAATGAAAGTCATCCAAAATTAAGACTTTATTATTAATAGCAAAATGTTTAATAACCATATCTTTAGTCAATATAAAGGATTCGGTTTTGCTATGATGCTCAGTATTGCTAATTTGTTTACTTTCAGTTGTTTTACCCTCAAAAGGTAGCCCGATTTTTTGTGCAATTACACTCCAGAAGTCCTCTCCATTTAAAAAATCAGCACCAGATATATTAACTTGTTTCTCAAGTGGGATAACTTTTTCACATAAAACAGTTTTACCCATTTTAGACGCACCAATAATTGAAATTAGTGTACCTGATACATTTAGAGCTAGATTAAGTCTTTGCTCATATTCTATCCCGAATTTAGACTCTCTTGGTATGTATGTATGCTCTGGAAAGTTGCATGGTTTAAAAACATCTGAAGATAACAATTTTTTAATACACATAAATATCTCTCCTTTACAAGTAACATTATTTTTTATGAATCAAATTATTTAATGACATTTCAGAAGGAAATTCTCCTATTTCTATAGGTGGGAGTTACATACCCTAACAAATAGAAAATTTCAGTGGTAGTATAAATCTCCTTCTTAAGTCATTAATATTGCAGCTCCAAAGGAGATGATTTAATCTAATTACATATAATATTTCCATTTATAAATACTTTTAATCAATTAATGTTGTTTTTATCTATTTTAATCATATTTAAATACTATTAATAAATTATATCATATTTAAAACATTTTTAATTGATTTAATATGTTTTAGTATATATTAATAGATATAAACAATTTTATAATGAATAGGTCTTGTTTTGTCCTGAAGTATCAAAGCATAAATTTATAATCAATGTAGAAGAAGTCCTTCTTGATTTAGACCCTAGAACCTTAGTCGAAAAAGATGTGAAAATGATATCGGGTTGATATTATCTATAAAAAGAGAATAACTCAAAATAATAGAACACTACGATTATAAATAAATTTGTTTACTGAACACAATTATTTAGCAAACAAATATGTTGACTAAATAAGCCTATATTTATTAGTTTTTAGAAAAAAACAAAACACGGGCATAAAAACCCGTGTTACCTTTAAATTAACAATTATATTAGCCCAGCATAAAACTGAGTGAAATACAATTATATATAACTATACCTCTGTCAAGCTAAACACTCAAGGTTGATATAATTAGTTATGAACTGTATATACTCAGCACAAAAACTGAGTAATATATGATTTCTATTAATTATAATATACAGCGCTTACAATAGTCAACATATCAAGAATTCCAAGCAAACCACCTAAAACGTTTTCAATAAATACATTTGTACATATGGATTTTTTGATATCATACTCAGACCATTTCAATTTTTCCTCAATCAACCACTAACCTCTATTGCATTTTTGTCAGCATCTGGTCTTTTCCAAAAGCCTGCCTGAAACTTTTTAATATCACCAATTAAAAGCATTTTATACAGTTCTGCTGCTGTTGATTTATACAGATCATCCTTATTTACTCTTATATGCATAATTAATTCTTCTCCTTTAATGTAATAAAATAGAAGTGCATAAGGATTTCGAATCAAATATACCATAATACACCATTATTATTGTATTTATTTTATGTTTATTGTTTTGTTTAAATGGTAACAATATGATAATATAAGTACTATTTTGTAGTAATAAAGTATTATAAAATTGATATATTAATAAGTTTAATTAATTAATTTGTATTTACTTATTTAAATTATTATATTATAATAATTTAAATGGATTTAATATCAGAAAGGAGTTATATATATGGAATATAAATTACTTTCAAGTATATTTTATAGTGATAATAGTAAATATGAAGATTTATATAAAAGTAGACTTAATAGTGAATCAACTTATAAGTTTAATTTTAAGATAAATGAATATGATGCTTTTGTTGTTATTAATAATGATATATTAAAGAGAGCTCAAACTATTATGGAACTGGATCGTGACTTATTAGAAACGATGCACAGCGTGCCACAGATAGCATTAGATCAGTATAGAAAAAGGTGTTTAATAGATGAGATTAAAATGACTAATGAAATCGAGGGTGTAAATAGCACACGAAAAGAAATAAATGATATTTTAAATGATATTACAGAAAAAAATAAAAGAAAAAGGTTATATGGATTAGTAAAAAAATATGAACTATTAATAGATGACGATATAAAACTAGATGAATGTGAAGATGTAAGAAAATTATATAATGAATTAGTATTAAAAGATGTAGTTGACGAAGATTCTAAAAATGAGCCAGATGGGATTATTTTTAGAAAGGATAAAGTATATGTACAAAATCCATCAGGAAAAACAATTCATAATGGTACTTATCCAGAAGATAAAATTATAAAAGAGATGTCTAGTGGCTTAAATATTTTAAATAATGAAAACTATAATTATTTAATAAGAATTGCAGTTTTTCATTATATATTTGGATATATTCATCCATTTTATGATGGAAATGGTAGGACTAGTAGATTTATAAGTAGTTACTTATTATCACGTAAATTACAAATTTTAGTTTCATATAGATTATCATATACGATAAAAGAAAATATAGGTTCATACTACAAAAGTTTTAAAGAGGCTAATGATGAAAAAAACAGAGGCGATTTAACAATTTTCGTAATTAAATTCTTTGATATGCTTATTAAATCGTTACAAGATTTATGCGGCTCACTCGAGGAAAAAGATCTTAAACTTAATTATTTTGGTGAGATATCAAATAGGCTATGTAAACAAGATGAGAAGAAAAGTAGTATTTTATATATATTAATTCAAAATACCTTATTTGGAGAAAGTGGGTTAAGCGTAGAGGAATTATCTGAAATTTCAGAGACAGGTATGTCTAAGGTTAGAAGTTCATTAAAAGAGTTAGAAGAAAAGGAAATTCTTTATATTACAAAAGATGGGAGAAAAAAATTATATGATGTAGATTTAGATGCTATGAGTAAGTTAAATTTACAAGATGAAACCCTAACTTAGGAGTGCTGTTGAAAAAAGGCCACATTATGGATATTAAGTCCAGAATGTGGCTTGTTTTTATGCATATGTTAGGTGACTCTATTACATCGACTACAGAGGCATACCCTAGAAACTCCACTTTGGGGCCGACTCTACAATGAAAATTTATTGTATTACCAAGTTCTATGTTTTCTGCCTTACTATCTGCAAGTAACTCTTTAAAAGCTTCATTACCATGTTAATTTTGCTCATTTTTAATGAATTGAGTAAATAATTCTAAAAAAAGTTTTATTTCAGAATTGTCTTTTTTCCAGATAATATATGTGAATGAAATTGGATCTTCTATAAGTTTAGATTCAATTATCCGAATATCCTTATTAACTGAATTCTTAAAAATATATATAGGTAAATATGAAATACCTTGATCTGCTTTTATTAGACTTTCAGTTACATGAACAGATGATATCTTTGTAATATCAGCTTCTGGAACTATTTCGTAAATTTTATCAATCAAGCCTGTCCAATAAGAAGGATGATTGCCAGATAATATACGATATTTTCTAAAAAAATCAATTTCACTTTTTAAATATTTATTTGCATTCACATTAGGAACTATTAATTTTATTTTTCCTTCACACACATTTTTATAAATTACCTTATCCGTATTAGGTAATTTCCTATCTATTCCAATATGATACGTATTCTCTTCTATAGCCTGAGGGATATGATCATCCATAACCGAAATTGAAATATCTATATTAGGTGCAACATCAAAAAAAATCGGCAAAAATTTAGGCATTAAATAAGAAGCTATGTAAGATGTTACTACAACATTCAATCTAAACGAATATTTTTTTTTAGAATTTTTCATTTCATAAATTCCTTTTTCATATGTACTAATTGTTCTAACTGCTATTGAATAAAAAAATTTTCCATCATCTGTTAAAACGATATTTCTCCCTTTTGCCTCAAAAAGCTTTAGCTTTAAAAGATTTTCTAAGTTCTTTATATGATTAAATACTGAAGTTTGTGTTATAAACAATTCATCTGCTGCTTTTCTATAATTTTCATATTTTGCAACAACTATAAAGGTGTAATACCATTCTAAATTCATTTTTTCTCCTATCGACCAATCATTAAGATTTCCTTAATAGTATATCAAGAAATTACAAATTTTAAAATATATAGTTTTAATGTATTATCTATAACAAAGGGGTGAACATTATGATAGAATTTCAAGATAATACCATAAGAGACGGAATGCAACAAAGAAATATTCGCAAAGATCTTAAAACAAAATTAAAAATCCTCAATTTAATTAAGACAACAAATATTGAATCTGTGGAAGTTGGAATGTGTGCAACTAGAGAAGATTTTCACTTAATAAGTCAAGAATCAAAAAAATTAGGTGAGTCGCAAAAAATGGTGGTTTTGACTAGATTAATTCATGAAGATATTAAGCTAACTTGCAAACTGGCTAATCTTAATAAAAATTTAGTTATAAAACTATTGGTTCCTATATCAGAATTACATATTGTAAAGAAATTAGGTTGTAAAAAAGAAGATATACTTAAAAATTTGCGACAATCGCTAAATTATATATCTAACAGGGCCTTGCTTCTGCAAATACTATTTCAGGAATTTTAAATGGTGCAACACAAGTAGAAACAACATTTTTAGGAATTGGAGAGCGGACAGGAAATATTATTGTTATTGCTGATTATTTTCACTGTATATATTGTGAAAATAATTACGTTATCTAAATATAAAAAAAGAAAGGAAATGAGAATTTATGAAAATTAATGTTACAACAGAAAATGGTTATTTACCCGCTAAACACTCAAAATTTGCTGAGGAGAAATATCAATATAAAGGAAATCCATGTATATCTTTTCCTATTGAATTTATTGATGTTTCTGATAAAGTTAAATCTATAGCTATTACTTTTTTAGATCATGATGCTATTCCACTTTGTGGTTTCACTTGGATACACTGGCTAGGGTGTAATATTCCAGCTAACATTAACTGTCTTCCAGAAAATATAAGTGTAGATAATAGTCTAAATATTGTGCAAGGGCAAAATAGCTTTGCTTCAGCATATGTTGGGGAAACTGATTCTAATATAACGAATAGATATGCTGGACCAACTCCACCAGACAAAGAACATGAGTATACACTAAAAGTATATGGGCTTGATAAAAAATTGGACCTAGAGCAAGGATATTTCATGAATGATTTTTATAAAGCTATTAATGGCCATGTTGTAGAGTCTGATGAATTAAGAATATTAGCACATTCTTAAACGGGGGATCGGCCGCCGCAAAAATATAATTTCATAAATGTAACAATTTAAGTCATATGATAATACATTCTACTATAAATTTATATTAGTACATTGAACAACAACAGGTCCTACTTCACTTCCGTAGGGCCTGTTGTTACTGATATTTACTATAAATAAAATCTATTTATAAATCTTTTAAATGGCTAATAGAGTCAAAGTTAAATTTTTGATTAAAAACATACTTTACCATATTTAGGACTCAAATGACTTTTCATGTCAAATAAATGACTGTTAATGCTTTTTGCATTGTATTTTGTTTTACTTTTATGTAACATAATACCAAAAGGGGACAACCCTTAAGTATTTAGAATATAGTACTAAAAGCAAATAGTATTATAGAAATAGGAGGTATTATATATGGCTGTAATAGAAACAAATAATCTGACCAAAAAATATAATGAAAGTTCTGTAGTTAACAATTTAAGTATATCAATAGGAGAAGGACAAGTTTACGGATTCCTGGGACCAAATGGTGCAGGAAAGACAACAACTATAAGGATGATTCTTGGACTTATCAAGCCTACTAAGGGAAGCGTAAATGTATTTGGCATGAAGCAATGCAGTGAAAACAGATCCAAGATATTAAAGAATGTGGGTGCACTTATTGAGAATGCTTCAAGCTATCCTCATCTTACAGCTTATGAAAACTTAAAAATCATGAGGACTCTTACTGATTCACCTTATGACAATATTAATAAAGTTTTGAAGACTGTAAGATTAGATGATGTTAAGAATAAGCTTGTTAAGGAATTTTCTCTTGGAATGAGACAGAGACTTGGAATAGCTATGGCTCTTCTTAGAAATCCAAAGATTCTTATCCTAGATGAGCCTACTAATGGTCTTGACCCTTCAGGTATTCATGAAATAAGAGAGCTTATAAAGGACATTCCAAAGACTTATGGAAGTACAGTATTAATTTCAAGCCACCTTCTTTCAGAGATTGACCAGATGGCAACTAATGTTGGAGTAATCACAAAAGGAAGCCTTGTATATCAGGGAACTATTGAGGATTTAAGAAGCAAAGGTGAGCAAAAGATTGTCCTTCGTACAGATAATATTCAAAGTACGATCAATATATTAAATGAAAACGGAGTTGCCGGAAAGATAAATGAAGGATGTGTTGAAATGAATTACTTTAATGACAGCATACTAGGCAAGATAATCGACAATATTGTGTTTAAGGGAATTAAGGTTTACAGAATTGAGGAGGAGAAAACTTCTCTTGAGGACATTTTCCTTAATCTTACAAGAAAGGAGCACAGTTTATAAATGAAAGATATTATTAAAGCTGAATTTATGAAAATTAAAAGGAAAAAACTTTTTTTTCTTATATTGATAGGCGAACTTGCATCATTTTTTATCACTTACATTATTCAAGGAAGAAATACAGGAAAACAGACATGGATGGATGTTTTATATAACTTCAGTGGCTTTAATTTTATGATTATGATTATAATTTTCGCAATCGTAATCTCCAAACTTGTAGATGTTGAATATAAAGCTGATATGTGGAAGCTTATGTTTACAACAGTTAGTGATAAAAACAAGCTTTTTGCAGGCAAGTTTATATGTGTGATGGTGCTTATTGCTTTTTCAGCAGTTGTGGAATTCTTTGGGCTTATAGTTCTTGGGACACATGTTGGAGCAGAAGGTGTTGATTATCCTCTTATATTTAAGCAATGTGCACTGCCTTTAATCGGGTATCTTCCAGTAATAGTACTGCAGTTTGGCCTTTCTTCAATGATAAAGAATCAGAGTATTTCCATAGCAGGCGGTGTTGTTGGATGTTTTCTTGGAGTATTTGGTCTGGCTATGCCTTTTCAAAAAGTTCTTATATGGACATATCCATTCTTAACAGCGCCTATGACAACATCTTACGAGGGAAGTAAATCAATTACTATTATGAATCAGGACAGCATGTTATTTAGTTTTGTGAGCATAGCTGTTGCAGCTGTTATGTTTTTTATATCACTACATCTTTATAATAACAAAGAAAATTTTTAAAAGGAGTGGGATATTGTGCATGGTTTAGTTAAGTGTGAGCTACTTAAGCTCAAAAGACAAAAGGTTATACCAATTTCAATAATAATAACCCTTATACCAATTATATTAGGATTGTTTAATTTTAAGGCTAATTATGCCGTATTTAAAGATGTAAATACAGGTGACTGGCTTAAGGCATGGTCTCAGGTTGGAATGTTTTATGCACCTGTTATGCTTCCAATAATAGCAAGTGTATACTGCGCCATAATATTCAGGGTTGAATATGCAAATGGCAATTTAAAGATAATTTTATCAACACCTGTATCAAGAAAGTCACTATATAAGTCAAAGGTTATAATATCGGCACTAATGGTATTGTTCCTTCAAGCTGTGTTTGGAATATCATATTTTATTTTTGGAAAACTCTTTGGAATAACAGGTTCATTTCCAATAAGTAAAATACTTGAATTATTAATCCTTGGATGGGTTGGAATCCTTCCACTTATTGCAATACAGATTCATCTTTCATTAAAATATGAGGATTTTACAAAGCCTATAATGATAGCATCAATATGCACACTAGGTGGATTCTTTATAGGAGCTATAAGCGGCATAAGATATTTATGGCCATGGGCTCTTCAAAAAATTCCAATGGATCTTTCAAGTGGAGGCATAGAAGGGGTAATTCCTAAAGCTATTTACATTCTTTACTGCTTAATTTTTGCAGGAGTAATAGTAACAATTGGAATTAAAAAGTTTGAAAACATGGAAATCAAATAAAATTATTACAATTATTAAAATCCCTGATTTTAGATGAAAAATCATTAGTTAAGCATATAATTCTTAAAATAATCACTTATATATAGTGTTTTTTTAAGAATTCATATAAATATTAAATTAACATTTCTCTGAATCACACCAACAGAAATTAAAAATGCCTAAAGCTAACTAATATCAATATATAAACTAATCAAATATATCCATTAAAAATGAGTTTAGCATCAATCTAAGAAAAAGCAAAAAGGCATTGCTACCTTTTGGGTTGGTATACAATATACGAACAAATCTATCTTTCCGATAACAATTCTAACGCTTCATTAGCCATCGTCAAAATATTATGCTGAACGTCATATGCATTTTTCAAATCTTCCTTATTATACCATTTAAGTAAATTAGATTCACCATCTCCTGGTATTGTATCAAAAGATTTTGCAGTTGCATAATAAACAAAGTCTATATGATAATGTTCTGGATTTATTTCACCGAAAATTGTGTGCATGGGATTTATTAACAATTTTTCTCCTGCCAATTCGCATGAATTCTTAAGTTGGTTATTTATTGGATTGTATAGATTTATTTTTAAACCTGATTCTTCTTGTGCTTCACGAATACATGCCTCTTCTGGCAATTCATTCAATTCGATATGTCCACCTAAAGGAAGTATTTTTTTAGCCTTTTTATGTAAATGTAATAATACTTTATCCTTATATACTATAAATATGGAAACCGTAAAATGCCTATCCATCCCCTATCACTCCTCCAAAATTTTATATTGAATATTTCATCATAATTTACTGCTACGACTTAATCACTAGAAAAATTATACTATTAAACACCATTTTTACAAACTATAGTTTGATGCTAAAACAAACTACCATACGTAAAGGTATACCTTTATGAATGGTTAAAAATCCTAAAAAATTGTATGCTTAAAGTATAACAAACCATTTACGTATATCTACGTAAAATACATTGAGATTATTAACAAATGTACTACCGCATTTCATATAGGGTAGAAAACACGCCCTATACTTCATTTGGTCTTATTCTAATTACACATGCTGGACTTTATTTTTATATTTGTTTTATATCTTGATCTTGTTGATGCGGTTGCATTCTTTTTATTAACTCCTCGGCCTGCCTCTGATATTCTAATACCTTTTTATAGGATGCCTCCTGAAGCTCCTGTTTTTATTTGTTAAATAACTTCTCTTGCTCTAGGAGTGCTCTTTCTTTTTCGAATTCTTTCTGATCTGAAACTCGAGTTACTTCTTTTTGCGATTCTGTAATTGTAGTTTCTATCTTTGTTTTTAAGGTCGAAACTTCAAGTATCGATCTTTCCTTTTCAAATTTCGTGAGCTCCGCAAACCGTTTTACTTCCTTTTGAGCTTGATCAGCTGCAGCTTCTAGTTTAGCTTCTAGGTTTTGGGCGTAAGTCTCCTTGGTTTTTATTGTATTACCAAGTTCTATGTTTTCGGCCTTACTATCTGCAAGTAATTCTTTAAAAGTTTCATTCTGAGTCTTAAAACCTTTATATTCTGTAACAAGCCCTGCAAGGGTATCGTTTTTTTCTTTATATTCTTGGATTAGCGCCTTATTACTATCAGCTATTTCACTTAATTGTGTTACCTGTTTTTTAAGTTCATCATTTATATTAAAAGACCCTTGTAATGTAGTTTCCATAGTTTCTTTATCTATATTTAGTCCTTGATTTTCTGCCTTTAGACTTTCGATGTTACTCTTATATATCTCCATATCTTTACTAAATTGAAGCGTTTTTGCTGTATCTATAGTTTGTATTCACGTTGCCGTATTCATATATACATTATTAATCTTATTAGTTAATGCTTCAAGGTGATTAATGTCCTCTGCGACCTCTGGTATATCAATTTTAACCTTGTTTAATTCATAAGCACCAATGAGGATCACATAAATTCTTTACTGCTTTTGCCACTTCCTTGAATAAGCTCCATGAGCTTCTCTTTGTCATCTGATTCCATTCTTACTGAAAAAGGATTATTATTATATGCCATTATATGCCTCCTTATATTTAAATAATGTTTACAAATATTTATAAGTTAATATAGTAATTATAACGTGTTTACTTATGTTTACTAGGTGATGTTTACAATATAATCTTTTATTATTCGAAGTTCAATGAAAAGTTGATTTGAAAAAAATAGTGACAAGACCATACATTTGTAATTTGTATGGACCCTGGTTGGACTAATTTTTGTATGAATATAAGGAAGATAGTTATTTAAGTTTTCTTCGAAAAACATTAAGGTATAAATAGTAAAGTGAAAAATACTCCA
The DNA here is from genome assembly GCF_026650985.1 of Clostridium estertheticum. Lineage (GTDB taxonomy): Bacteria > Bacillota > Clostridia > Clostridiales > Clostridiaceae > Clostridium_AD > Clostridium_AD estertheticum_C. The sequence continues at coordinate 53,693 of NZ_CP086240.1, read as the reverse complement.
GTACATAATAGTATTAAAATATCTAATAAAATTTAATTTACAGAATCTATAGTATCTATACAATTTCTTATAGATAAGATTATTTCATCTATATCGGTTTCTATTGCACTACATAGATCGCCTACATTTGCTTCTATATATTGTTCTTGTTCTGGCATAACATATCCACCGTCATGTTCAATATAATCTCCAAAAGAAATTTCTATTCCGCCTCTTTCTATTTCGTCTTCGTTTCTTTTATATATTATAAATATTTCATCACTTGAACCAAAATCTATACAAAACCACCCAATAATTTTGACATTGAAAATATCATTATTTAAATTATAATAATTGCATATACATGTATTATCCTTAAACTCGTTATTCCAACTTGTATTTTCAATCCAAAATTCTAATTTTTCAATCATATCATTTTTAAAAACTGCTAAATAATTACCTATAGCATTTAATTCAGCAACATTATTAGTTTTATTTAGTAATAATTCAATAAGATCTGCGTCCCTATCGTTTAGAATACTATTCATAGTTATTAATTTTTGTGAAAAATTAATAACTATATCATTTGTTTTAATTTCATCAATTTCTTCCTCTTCTAATTCTAAGTAGACATCTTCTAATGATATTTTGAGTTCCTCAAATAATTCCACTAAATTCTCTATTTTCTCTTCTGTAATACTATACAAACTATTTATTCCATCCTTAGAGATAATTTCTTCTATAACTTCTTCATCATCTTGGTAATTTTTAAAATCTATGCTTTCTAATATCCAATCTAAATCACAAGATTTAATATAACTGTTTATCATTTGCTCTTCTAAAGATTTCATTTTGCTCTTTAACTTTCTATTAGCATTGTCAAATATGTTATTCAACTCTGAAATTAGATTAAGCATATCTGTGTAAAATTCTTTAGATATAATTTTATTATGAGCAATCATATTTCTCATTTTGGCAAACTCTTCCCATTTTAATTCAATATCAGTATCAAAAATATCTATAAAGTATTTTTCCCATAAATTTTTATTATTCAGAACATCTTCGTTTATGACATCTGCAGTTTTTTCTCTTAGTAAAGATTTTATAACATTAATTTGTTTCATGACTTTTGTTATAACTTCATCTTCATAACTATTCTTTAACATTTGTATTAAATCATTAGTTTGCAGATTAAACATTTCTGATTGTATAAATATTAAAGTTTTATATTTATTATTATACCATTTACTAAAATCTTCACTTTTTTTGGTAAACTCATGAACTATTTTTTTTGAAAACCACTCCTCTCCGAATTTTTTCAGCATGTATTCATTTATAATACCTCTAAATTTATTTTCTAAATTATGTATCTTTATGTATAAGCATTCTGATATTTTTTCATTTTGTTCATCACGTATCCAATTTATTTCATTTGTATATTTTGATACTGCCATACTTATATTTACTTTTGCATCATATATAAATTCTTCTAATACGCATTCATCGCCAGTTATCTTAGAATCTATAGTAACAAAAATATTAATTTTATTATCTTCATAACTAAATTTTTTAATATCAACTTCTAAAATGATATTATCGTTATTAAAACTTGAGCTCATAGATAGTATTTGTTCTGATTCATCTTCTATTTCACCAATTCTGTCACTTAAATATTTATAATTAAATTCTATATTTAAATCACTATTTACTTCTTTAAAGCATTTTTTTATATTTTCACCAATTAAACACATATAATTTTCTTCGCAACCTTTTTTTATTCCAGTTCCAATAAATTTTATATTCATTTATACCACCCCATTTTTATTTTAATACTATTTATATATCTTAGCTATAGAAAAAAGCTTAACTTTTATTTACATATTAGCAGCAATAGAAAACATACCAAATTATGGAATGTAATTTCGAATGCAGTATTTATTGCAATATATAATACAGGATATGCTTCATTTGCCATAAAAAAAGATTGAACTTGCATTATTGCAAACGCCTTACTTATCCCAAATTGCTGCTCATATAAACATCCTTTTTCTGATCTTCTGTTATACCTATATATCTTAAAGTTTGTGTTTTAGAGGAATGATTAAATATATCCATTAACAGCTCTATAGTTGTTCCGTTTGTATAAGCATGGTAACCAAAAGTCTTTCTCATAGTATGGGTGCCTATTTCTCCGGATATTATTTTTCCCGTATAGTCCCTTTCAACTATTCCTATCATTTCTGCAGCATTATTTAATATATACCAGGCATGCTGGCGAGATATTGGTTTGTTTTCTGATTTTTTACTACAGAATACATACATATCTGGTAACACTTCTTTTAGTGTAGCAGCATAACCTTCAATTAGTTTACTTACTATGGTCCCTATGTAAAACTTTTTGGTTTTTGAGGTTTTCTTTTCTGTGATGATTACATATTCTTTAGCACTCATGGTCTTAAAGTTTAAAACATCATCAAAGGTTAATTTTAAAATATCACTTATTCGAAGGCCAACATTTATTCCAAGAATAAATAGTAATTCATTGCGAAGACTTTGATCTCTTAAATATGCTCTCATACTTCTTATGGTTCTTAGATCTCTTATGGGTTCTACAGTTTTCATTTTTTTATTATCCTTTCTTTACTTTTCTCATTTAAAAAGTTATTTAGCCATTTTTGTTGTACAATATTAACGATTTTAGGGGGAGATTTTCATTCCAAGACAACGTTTTCTTTTTGTTATGGTATGTACCGTTAAGCCTTTAAGTAGAAGGGCCGAGGGGCTAAACGTAGTTAAACATTTAACATACACATAGTTTATAGCTTAATTTGTTAAACGCCGTCGTATATATTAGGTTTTCAACTTGTTTTTATATCATACCTTGTCATATATTAGAATTCCCAATTTATATATTACACAATATTTGAAAAATAGTCAATATGTCAGATTAGAGAAAACTGGGAATTTACTATTTTTTACAAAGCTAGGTTATAAGCCATTTGTTATCTGACATAAGTGGCTTGTGTCAGATTAGAAAGAGTGTTACCATAGATAGAAACATAGGTAATATATGTTAATACATTATTTGTAAGTTTTATTTGAAACTTATTTTTTACTTATTGTTATTCTTAAAACAGCAATTTTAAAGTGATTAAAAAAAATAAAAAATTATTTAACAAATATTCAAAATTATGTATAATAGACATATGAAATAAAAAGGATGGTGTTTATACTGGAAATTTTAGTTGAGAAAGCAAAAAATGGGGATAGAAAATCTTTGATGGTCATTATTGAAAAATACAAGTTTTTGATAATTAAGTTAGCATCCACTTATCATATACCTTCTTATGAATTTGAAGATTTAGTTCAGCAAGGATATCTTTCAGTTATAAAAGCAGTTAATCTTTATACCCTTGGTAGAAACACTTTTGATGGTTATTGTATAAATTCTATTAAAACCAATTTTAATGCTCTTCTAAAAGGAAAGGTAAAACACTATAGAGAAGTTCCAAATTCAGATCCTATAAGCAAAAGTACAGCTGAAGAGTATAATTTCACATTAGAGGATGAAGTCATCGCTTACGAAGAAGTTAAAAGGCTTTATTGCGCCTTAGAAAAGTTAGAGATATCTGAAAGATCCATAGTTGAAAGATTTTACTTTATTAATGATACTCTTAAGGAAATAGCTTGTGATAGTAGCCAGAGTTATAATAATTTGTTACGGGCTAAAAGCAAGGCCTTAAAGAAACTTAGAAAATATATATAAGAAATTTATAGAAAATGATTTTAAAGAGCATATATATTATCTGTAATGGTGAGGGGAGGAGTGCAGAATGTTTGATGCATTTGTTAAACTGGTTAATACAGTTGGCTTCCCTATAGGTGTGAGCATATATCTACTAGTTAGATTTGAGAAGAAAATTGAGGATCTCAATAAATCTATCTCGGATTTAGCTGTAGTTATATCCACTGTTATAGGTAAATCTGAAAAATAAGGGTGCCTAGGGTTTTGGTATCCTTATTTTTATATACTCTTAAAGACAACAACAAATATAACCTATTTATGGCCAAAGGCAACTTATTTATGGTTATCCTCCTTGTTGTTGTTTTATATGTTTTAACATCTTTTTGTTTTAAGTGTTTTAGACATGACTCAAAGCATTGATATGACTAGCTTTAAAAAGCTAACTATGAGCTTTCCGTACCCAACTATGAGTTTTGCGTACCTAAAATAACTTTAACTATGAGTTTTCCGTACTTAACTATGAGTTTTGCGTACCCAAAATAAATCTAAATATGAGGGTTTCGTACCTAACTATGATGAATTATTTACAACCACATAGTTACATGATAAGATATCTTTATGAGGTGTTTATATGGATAAAGATTACTTAGTTACTAAGTCCAACTATTTTATTATGAATAGTAGTTATGACTTAAGTTTGGAAGAACAAAAAATTATACTTACGTTGGCCAGTATGGTTCAACCAGCGGATGAAGAATTTAAACCATATAGGTTCAAAATCAATGAGTTCATGGCTCTTATAGGAGTTAGTACTAAAACAAAATATACGGAGATACCTAAGATAACAAAGGAACTTATGAAAAAAGTATTTGAAATAGAGGAAGGAAAGACCTTAATTCAGACAGCATGGTTAAGTGGTGTTAAATATGAAAAAGGTACTGGCATGATTGAAATGATTTTTAGTCCTTATCTAAAACCCTATATGTTAAAGCTTAATAGTATGTTTACTCAGTATAAGTTAGCAAATATCTTAAGTATGAAGAGCAAATACTCGCCTAGGATCTATGAGTTTTTAAAATGTAATGAATTTAAGAAACAAGGATATATAGAAATAGAAGTTGAAGAGTTACGAAAACTTTTAAGGGCGGATAATATTTATCCATTATATGCAGATTTTAAAAGGTATGTAATTCTTCAAACTCAAAAGGAATTGAAAAAAATTAGTGATATAAGCTTTGAATTTGAAGAAATAAAAACCAGCAGGAAGATAACTTCAATTAAATTTTACATAATCAGTAGTAAAAACAATAAAGCTAGCAATGAAATAGCAGCTTCATTAGAAAAAATCAACCCAAAGTTACAACAAAATATGGATGATATTAACCTCATAAAAGAAGTTATAAATGAACCAATAAAAGATATTGACGCACTTAAATTATTTGAAATTGCAAAGGGAGACATAAACATAATCAAAGAAAAATATAGTTATTCAGCGGCAGTACCTAAGATTGGAAACATGGTTGGTTGGATTATTGATGCAATAAAAAATGATTATAAGTCTCCTAAAGGAAAAGTTAATAAATTCAATGAGTATGAGCAGAGAGAATATGATTTTAAAGAATTGGAAAAGAAGCTGCTAGGATGGAAATAAATGAATTTTATCTAATCAGGTTAGAGTAACCAAAGGTGTAGTGATGTTAGCTATATTTCTGGTTATTTTTTTATTTTAAAATAATCTGCAGAAATTTTTACAAGGGCATATATATTAAGTGAAAACAAAATAAAAGGAGTGATTAAACATGGCCGTTATATCAACAAAGGTATCAAGTATTTTAAAACTTACAATGAAAACAGGCATAGACGAGAATGGCAAAGATGAATTTGCAACAAAAAGCCTAGGTAATGTAAAAGTTAATGCAGTGGATGCTGACATTTTTGCAGTAGGACAAGCTATCTCTAAGATCAAAACTTATCCATTGGTTGGAATAGATAGACAAGATCAGTATAGCCTAGTTACTGAATAGGACTTTTAATTAAGGTACTTAAAGTTTAAAAAACAAAAATTCAACAATTTAAGGAGGAAAAATTATATGAATAAATTAGTTATGAGATTTTTAACTACTATTGAGGGTAAGTATTTTACGTTAAGTGTAGATGACATTAAAGCTAATGATAAGGGACCTACTATAACAGAAGCTGAGGTAAATGCTCTTATGGATTTAGTTATTGCAAAAAACATTTTTCTATCAACTAGTGGTGATTTAACTGGCAAGAAAGATGCTAAAATAGTTACTACTGATACAAATACAATTACAGTAGCATAGTAAAATTATCACTTGAGGTGATGAAGATTCCACTAAGTATGACTTGGTGGAATCTTTTTTTACTATAAAAATTATTAAGTTTAAATTGAGACTGTTACATAAAATAAGCTTGTAGTTAGTTAATTACTACAATAAATATTTACATATATTATTATAGGTTTAAGAGACTAAGCTTTGCCAAGTACCGTTACCGACTATTCCATCAATCACTAATTTATTGCTTCGTTGATATTCTTTAACAAGCCCTACAGTTTCATTTCCATAAATACCATCGATAGCGCTGCCAGTTCTCCATTGGATATATCTTATGGCCATTTTATCTCCCGTAGACTCAATGCTACATAGGGGCTTTTCCATAATAACTTTAACTCCAGTTAATACCTCAGGTCCACATATACCATCGATAGAAAGGTTAAGTATTTGCTGGAGCTTTTTAATAGTACTTATAGTTAATGGACCATTGGCTCCGTCTACAGCTAAAACATTATTATTTACATCTCTTATTTTCATAGAGTTTAAGCATTTTTGTAGATATTTAATATCTTCATCAGTTGTGTTTTCAGTGATTTCAGATCTAGGAGTGCAGTCATAAACATAAAGTTTATTTTGCTCAATTATAGCTATTAGTTTTTCAGGGTACTCCTCATCTGTACAGTAACCCGAGTTATAGACGTTCTGGCAAGCTTCCTTGTAGTCTTTAGATGTTATTACAGATTTGTACCTGCTAAAGCTTAAAAGCTTTCCATGGTCCAGGATGCTGTCTTCAATCGTATCATACTTTCTAAACCTGCATACCATGGGAGTACTTACTCCATTTATAAATTCATGAGTGTTAAATTCTTGAACTTCGTATCCAGAGCCTTCTGTCCATTTGATACCAAAGATGTTATTACCTTTAACATATTGCAGCCAGCCTGTTTCGAGTATTGCTTGAGCTATGGTTAGGGATGGTAGTATGTTGTATTTTTCATAGGATAGTAAAGCTCCTGGGATTAGACTTTCTATTATTTGGATTTTGTCCATTGGTAATTCCTCCTTTAATGTTTTACTTATATATATGGAGGAAGGGAGAGGTTTTTAGATTTGGGGGAAGATTATTTTATTAAATAAAGAGAAGGGAACACAATAGCAATTGATTTACCTTCGGATTTTGTTGCAGCGAACCAGGAGATGATTTAATCAAAAAAAATTACTAACTTTTGAAACTTAGTAATTTTTCATTAAATCGTTGGGGTATCTGTGTTGTTAAGCAATTAGTTAAATTTAACTAAGCAATTACGCTTTTAAATGGATACTTTTGATTCAATATAATTTTAATTATATTACATGGTTATTATAGTATAATTAAGGATTGATTATATTATAAACAATTATTAATTATCTAAATCAGAGTCTATTTTAGTAGTATCATGATTAAACTTAATCCATAAGAATAATCCTACTAGGCAAGTTAATACTTCAGTCACAGTCATTGACCATATAAGTCCATGTAAACCGAAAATATAATTTCCTGAAACCATAATGGGGATTAATAATATTCCCTGTGCCATAGACATTATGGTTGCCTCTTTAGCTCTTCCAACCGCTTGGAATATAGCTGTAATAATACCAGTAATAGCAGCAAACAATGATGAAATGAGCATGGCTATCAAAATGTAGATACCAGTGTTTATTACATTAACATCTCTGCTAAATAAATGATATATTGGGTATCGAAAAATAAAAATTATAAGTGAAATAAATATAGTTAGTATTAAAATATAGGTTGTTGTAGTATTAATAACTTTCTTCATTCGTTTTATATTCTTAGCAGTATACGCATAGGCAATTAATGGAACAACCCCCATATATAATCCCATACCAATGAATTCTGAAAGTTGAACTAGACGCAGCGAAATTCCAAAGCCAGCAACAGCATAATCGCCATAACGTGCGGAAAAATTGTTTAATAAGAGACTGGAGACCATTAAGAAGCCGTCCAACAAAAAAGCTGTTATACCAATTTTTAAAATGTTACTACATATAGTGCTGGTTGGTTTAAATGTCTTTAAGGAGATGGTTAGAGTGGCACTTTTATTTCTAAGATAATACACATAATATAACACTGCACCTAAATTACCAATAATTGTACCAAGTGCAGCACCTGCGATGCCTAAATTACATGTAAAAATTAAAATTGGATCCAAAATAACATTTATTATAACGCTGAGAATCATACCATTCATTGAAATTGTTGAAGCACCCTCCGCCCGAACTATTTGCTCTAATGTAAAATTAGCGATTACAAATGGACTTCCAATGATAAAAACCATAATATAGCTTTGAGTAAACGAAACAGTATCACCTCTTGCTCCTAATATTTGCAAAATAGGATGAAGCAATGGAATAGCAATTAACATAAAAATAAATCCAGATAATAGACTCAAATAAAAAGAAACAGATGAGATTTTTTTAGCATCCCCTAAATCTTTCTCACCTAATAATCTAGAAATATAGGTACCACCACCTGTACCAAAAACATTCCCGATTGCCATTAATATAGTTGTAAATGGCAAGGCTAATGTAACTGCTGTCATCATTGCTGTATTATTAAGCTTTCCAATAAAAAATGCATCAATAATACTATAAAGCATATTAATAGACATTCCTAGCATCATGGGAACTGCCATATGTGCAATAGCCTTTGGTATAGGTGCGTCCTCGAAATAGTATGAATATGAATCTTTATTTTGTTCCATTTATTGTACCTCCAATTTAAGTATAAATAAAAAAATTAATCAGGGTGCTTTTTTTAAAACGCATTATTATATGCTTTTTAATTCTAGGGTAAGAATGGTACAAATAACAATTGTAGTACCCTTCCTTCAATAATTCAGATAGAATCGTTTCCTCTATCATTGCGTTGAGCTTTATTATTCTCATATTCCTCATTATCATTATCATCCATATTTTCTTCCATCGAAGTGATCAACTTGCCCATCAGCGCTAAAAGTTGTTGTTTTTCATCTTCTGATAAAATAATAAACATATTATTAACCACTACCTGTCTTTCTTTCATAATTTCATTTACAATTTTTCGGCCTTCCTCTGTAATATAAACATTCGAAACCCGCTTGTCATTTTCATTTACACGACGTTCTACATAATTACTTTGTTCCAATTTGCTAACTAATTCTCCGAGCGAAGTAGGACGTATACGTAATTGTGTGCTTAATTCTTTCTGTGTTAAACCATCGTTTGTAATTAATACACCTAATAAATGTCCTTGCCCGCGACCAAGGTTGAGCTCATGAGCTCCAAAAGATTGTTGTTGGCGTCCTCTGTGAATAAGATTCGTAAAATAATGAAATTGTTGTAGCAATTTTTCTGATATTGAATTATGCATATAAAATATCTCCTTTGTATTTTAATGAGGTACCTTTTCTTTATTAGATAGGTACCTTTCTTTTATCATAGTATACTTTTTAAATTTCATTGTCAATACATTTATTAAGGTACCTATGTTTATTTTCATTAAAGTTAGATAAAAAAATAAAGTAACCCCACATTAATTAGATTTTGGGTTTACTTTATTAAGTGAATATTGATGTTTCGAATGTAACTCAAATGTAATTGTGTTACTTTCACATTGGGGCTATTGCCTATTCCTTGAAAATTTTATTTTACTTATGGATCAACAGTTTTTTTGCTTCAATAGTGCCATATTTACTAAAAAATATTACTATAGAGTATTAAAGGAGCAGTCATAAAAAATAAATCCAAGAGTAAGAGCTCTGCGGGTCAGTTTATTTTTTATCACTGCTCCTATTCCCATGGGTATTCCTTTGCAGCCAAGGAAGCTTTGGACAATCTTACTCAAAGAATCTCCACTTCGTTCATTCTTCTCTTCATTGCAATTCTTTCAGTAAACTAGTCCAAAGCAAAAGAAATAATTACCATTTATTCCAGGGGTAATTATTTCTACAGTGATTATGATTAAATATATTACATTCATGATCCCAGATATATTATATAATTAGATATATTCAAGTCTAGAATTGCTTAGTTAAATTTAACTAAACGCTTAACAAGCCATATATAGCTTAAAACAAACTTAATATTTTTTGTATCTTTATATTTGTATGTTTCATCATAATTTTAGATTTAATTTTAAATAATAAATAAATTATTACTTTAGTTATATAGCCAGTATAGTGAATTTTGATAGTACAACCTTGTTTTCTTTCCCTGAAAATAAGGAGAGTGTAGTAAATATCCTAAATTTAAAGGGTCCCTGCAGCAGCTAACGGTTTTCTCATAAAACAGCTTCGTATAATTTTTTGACTAATAAATAAAGTAATCCATAATATTTTAAAGAGCACAAGACAATATTTTTCATTTTTGATGAACTATAAATCAAAAACGAACTACTATTTTGTGGCTGCTATGACAATATAAAAGAAAAGTAAGACTCAAAAAAACTATTTATAATACTATTCTTTCTTGTCAATTATACTGCTTTTGTAAAAACTAATTAATTTGGCACAATTATCATTTTTGATTTCGTTTTCTGAACCACAAATTCTGTAAGATATTGTATCAAGTAAATCTCGCTTTATTATCTTATTATAGATAGACGATTGGCTTGGAATAAATGCATTAGGATTAGAATATGTATCATACTCAAAATAAATTATTTTATTTCCATCATATTTTAATTCATATAATTTATTTATCCATGTACCAGTTATATCTTTTGCATAATCTACAATACGAATATTATCTTTTTTTCCTTTATCCATATTTTTCATAAAATTATCAAGTCTATTAATGTTATATATCTCCATGTTATTGTGAGTTTTGCTCGAAACACTATCAGTATAAGCAATCATTACTACATCACCATCTTTAATTGCTATATCTGAAGTTAAAGTTTTATTGTTCAATGTACCTGTAGTAGTGTAAGCCTTAGAACTTTGTATAGGTATAAACACTAAAATAAATAATAGTAATACAAATGTTAAAGCTCTTTTCAATATAATCACCTCAATAATAATTTTAATTTTATTGTATCCGTATTTAAAATTATACTACGTCATAACTTAATACACAATTCTCCATAAATCATTGCATTTATATATTAAATAAAGCATTGGTTTATATAGATTATTAAGCAATTAAGTTTTTGAATATATCATTTTCATAGTACTATATTATAAAAATACAGCACTTAAAAGGACTAAATCTATGGAGAAACAGCAACAAAACTGGCACCTTATCCGTATGCTACCTATGATGTCTACAATGATATCTGGTCAACTAGAAGAAGCTAAAGATCAATATAAAAATCTTTTGAAGGCGCAATCTAAACCATATGTTTTGAATGATGAAATAGTAGACAAAGTTATTAAGGTATTTTCAGAGCAATTAGATTTCATATGTTTATATGAGAATCAAATATCCAAATGGCATGACGAAGAAACCTTAACAACTACACTTGAAACGAACCTTTCTAAATCTCAAGTGCAACTCCAAGATCTTAGTAAAGTTATAACTAATATTTTAGCTCTAGCAGCTGAACTTAAAAATAGAACTATAGAAAAGGTAATGGGAAAAAGTGATCTGGAACTTGGAATGGAATTCTTTAAAAAATAACATCAGTAATATACAACTGATGTTATTTTAATACGTTAAAAAGGACACCTGAGCATTACCTTATCAATTACCACTTGTGGTAAAAACCTTAGAACCATACATAATAAAGCTCGCGTTTTCATCAAAATAGCGAATTTAAAATTAATTTATTAGCAGCTGTTTTATGAGAAAACTGTTATCTGCTGCATGGAATATCTAAATTTAAGATAGCTACTACACTATCTTTATTTCCAAGGAAAGAAAACAGGGTTGTACTATCAAAATTCACTATACTGGCTATACAAATAAAGAAATAATTTATTTATTATTTAAAACTAAATCTAAAATTATTATGAAACATATAAATACAAAGATACAACCCATATATAGCTTGTTTTAAGCTATATATGGGTTGTTAAGCATTTAGTTAAATTTAACTAAGCAATTATACACTTGAATATATCTATTTATATGATATATTGCAGATCATGAATGTAATATATTTAATCATAATAACTGTAGAAATAATTACCCCTGGGAGAAGTGGTAATTATTTTTTTTGCTTTGGACTAGTTTACTGAAAGAATTGCAATGAAGAGAAGAATGAACGAAGTGGAGATTCTTTGAGTAAGATTGTCCAAAGCTTCCTTGGCTTCAAAGGAATACACATGGGAATAGGAGCAGTGATAAAAAATAAACTGACCCGCAGAGCTCTTCTTCTTGGATTTGTTTTTTATGACTGCTCAAACACATAGCCTTTGCTATTCCTAATAGAAGCAAAACCTTTAGGAGGGCAAAAATGAGCTATAACAAAGTAATTTACATACTACCTAATGATTTGATTGAAAAGGTGCAGGAATATGTAGATGGTGAGTTTATATATATTCCCAGAAAATCAAGCAATAAAAAGGAATGGGGAGCTGGAACCTCTATACGTCAAGAATTACATACACGAAATACACAGATTTATGAAGACTATTTGGCGGGTCATAGTTCACAAGATTTATCTACAAAATATTTTTTATCCTTGAAAAGTATACAAAGGATAATAAGGGGACAAAAAAATAGTGCTTAACTTTTGAAACGAATCAATGCAGTTTTGTTACTGTATTGGCTCGTTTTTTTTTATTAATTGTCTTTAAGGTTTAGCTTTATATGCTCGAATGGTACAATTTAAGTAGAAAACATACTAGATTAGGAGGACTTATGATGAAAAAAATTTGTAACAATCCACCTGTTATCTTTCCTATTAATTAATAATAGGAAGGAGAAGTTTTCATGCAAAAGTTAACCTGGGATATACAGTATCTCTCACCACCACCTGCAATTAAATACTGTAAGAAGTGTGGTAAAAAGACAGAGCACCTTTGCTCCGGGTTGTAAATGCACAACGCAAGTATTCAGCCTTATGTTGGCTAGACCCCTATAGCATCAAAATGAATATATACTTAAAGAAAGTAACCTTATATCTAATGATATGGGGTTACTTTCTTCACCTTTAGCCATATGTCCACTTGAAGTATCAAAGTTTAATTCTAGGCATCATTATATATATCTTTTGACTTATATAGCTTCAGGAGGAGTACCCTTTTCTAATTTATAAATATGTATCTTAGAATTTTCAATTGATACATCCCGACAATGTATCAATATTTTCTGAAAACCACTTTAATTTACTGCCCAACGATTCAATTCTTTCTTGTAGGTATTCTCTTTCATCTACGCTTGATGCAAGTCTAGTACCTGTTTTTCTACAGTGGCTATTTTTTTACTCTTTGACAGTTCCATGAACACATAAGCAAAACGGATGACCTACGGGGTCAAGAAGTGTAATCCATTGCGAGCCCAATTCAGGCTGCCAGTATTGCGTAAGTGGTTTAGTCGCTCCTAATGACAGTGCGAACTGCATAGATGTCTCCACATCCTCTACAGAAAAATCAAGGTGTGCCATTTTCATCTGTTCTTCCCGTGAATCAGGCCATGCAGGTGAAATATAATTTTCTTCAAATTGACATGAAATACTTATAGACTCACCAGGGATGGAAACAGCCACAAAACACTCTATTTCATAAACTATTTTGCCCCCCAGTAGCTCGGAATAAAACCTAGCAAGTTTTGCAGGTTGTTTACAATCTAAGACTACACTCTGTAATTTGATTTTTGGTATCATAACAATTTCCTCCTTTTTAATGTGTGTGTTATTTAAATGCATTATTTATTAAACATTAACATTAGGTTTTTATAAAGACAACCTCATACTTAATTCCTAAACAAGAATGTGCTACCTAATTTGAAGTAGATAGCATATTCAGGGTGTTTTTGTGTGTCATAAGTACATCTTATTTATTTCTGACGTATGTCAAATGGATAGTACATGTTTTGAAATATAAATATAGGCAATTAGTTTGAGAATGGCTATATTTCAGAGAATATCGAATTAGTGATTTGCCTATTCTCCTTTTTCGGGGGGATGGGCAAAAATACCCAATGAGCAATATAGCCAAAGTGAAAGTAACTCAATTGGTATTGTGTTACATTCAAAATATCAATACACACTTAATAAAGCAAACCCATATCTAATAATTAGATATAGGGTTACTTGCGACGGAATTGAATCTAAAAGTATGTTACATCAACGCTACAACTTGGAATTTATTCTTAGCTATTATACCCATTTGCAATAATTTTTTTTAAATCTTCTTTTAAATTATTGCTTTTATACTCTCCACCATGGAAACATATAATTTTTTCAATATCCAAATTGACAATTTTCTTTAGTGAATTTATTTCTGCCCCTTTATCTAATACAAATTGTTCATCTGCAATACCTAATACACCACCTTCTGAAATTAACATGTCTCCACTTATTAAGGTTTTCATTGATTCAATATAAATAGAAATATGTCCTGGCATATGTCCTGATGTTTCGATAACCTTTACTCCATTACAGATAATTTCATTATCTTATATTACGTATTTCAAATAATAAATGAGTAGTACACAAGAAAAGGAACCTATAAAATAGTCTTTTTCTTGTGTCTATTTTATAGGTTCCTTTTTATTATATTGTAATAGCCTTTTAATTAATAAGTATAATTATCTTAAATATTGGACTGTATTCTCTTTTCTTTCTGGGCCTTTTGAAGGAGTATTATCTGAGTATCCTAAAAGCACTGTATAAAATGGAGTGTAGTCCTCAGGTATATTTAATTTAGATATAAGCTCTTCCTTCTTTCCTCCGTTAAATGCCGCTGAAGGTGCACCGCACCAGCATGATGCTATTCCTAAAGAATGTGCTGCTAATAACATGTTTTGTGTAGCTGCTGCACAGTCTACCTCTGTATAGTGATTATTATTTAATCCCGATATTAAAATAATTGTAGGTGCATCATATGTAACTTTATATTTATCATTGAATCCTACTTTTCTCAGAAATTCATTATCTGATTGCTTAAAAACTTCTTTTGCCTCAAAATTCATTTCATCTATTAGATCCTTATTTTGTATAACTGTAAAATGCCAAGGCTGTTGATTTGTACCACTTGGTGCATAAAGACCTGCTTCTATTATTGCTTGTAACTCTTCTTCTTTTATTTGTTCTGGTTTAAATTTTCTTGTAGTTCTTCTTTCTTTTATAGCTTTTAATACTTCATTCATTTTAAAGTCTCCTCGCATAATTAATATTCCATAATGTTTATGCTATAATTATATATCGTAAAGGTATAAATACATAAGTACGCAGTTTTTTCTGTGTTAGTGTTAAAAAGTATACTATTGAATTTAAAGGAGTTATAATTATGAATAATGATACGGATTGCAATGTAGAATTGCCTAGTGTTAATAAATGCGAGACAAAATGTCCACTTATATACGCATTAGAGATTATTGGGCAAAAGTGGAAGTTACCTATTATGTGGTACTTATTTGATAATAATTTCACTAGATATAATGAATTAAAACGAAAAGTTAAAGGTATTACTAATATGATGCTTACAAAATCTTTAAAGGAATTGGTAGAACATAATCTTATTGTTAGAATCCAATATGAAGTGATTCCTCCTAAAGTTGAATATGCTCTAACAGAAAGAGGTAAATCGCTACTTCCTGCATTAAATGAATTGTCTATATGGGGCGAAGAACAACTTAAACTTGATAAGTCGAAATCAAATTTTTAAACGCTTCTCATTTACTTTTACGCAATCTTCTTAAACTACGTCACAAACGAATGTACGATTTTACTTAAAACCTTACATTCGTAAAACCAGCATAAAGCATTGATACATAAAGGCTTATAGTAGATTAAACTAAAGCCTTTTTTCTTATTGTATATTTGAATGTATTGTTTTATCTGATATATTACAAATATAGTACATTGATTTTGTGACCTCTGGGACACTTTTTAGGAGTGAGTTTATGACAATAATAACCACTCACTTGATGGGAAAATATTTATTTTTTTAGGACATTATAAATTTAATTTAAATTGAAATGGGCATTTAGGAGCTTAGTTTTGTTAAACTAAGCTCTTTACAACCTAGATTGTTACATTTATGGGGCTATGTTTTTCTTAACGTACGAAATATCATTTTTGTGTATGCTACCCCTAGTTTACTGACTGCAGTTAAGACTAAATAGAAAGATTAATGTTGCACCAATATAATAGAATGTTTTACTTATTGGCAGTGAGTAAGATTGTCCAAAGCTACATTTTAACAACTATATTTATTCTAGTCACGTTAATAATACTGGTACTTTTTTAGTATCAGTATTATATTTTATATTAGAAAAGTATTTACTATTATAAAATATAATAGTATTGTTAATATATAAATTACTATAAAAATTAATATAAGTTCTAATATATTAATTAATATACTATTATTAGGAGGGATTACATTGAAAATAATATCTTTTAGCACCCTAAAGGGCGGTGTTGGGAAAAGTTCTAGTTTATTTAATATAGCTGGTTTACTTGCAGAAGAAGGCAAAAAAATACTGGTTATTGATGTGGATCCTCAAGGCAATAGTACCAATAATTTTGGTATAGATAGAACCGTAGAAAATTTAAAAAGCATTAAAAATATTTTGGAGGATGATATTGAATTTGAAAATGTAGTTATAAAATCACCGGTTAAAGAACTTCCGTCTCTTGATGTTATTCCAAGTTCTATATTTTTAACTGCTACGGAATTAAAGCTTGTCAGTTTAGCTGGTAGGGAAAATATACTTATTAACTATATTGACGATAATTTAAAATATTTTAATACATATGATTACATATTTATAGATACAAATCCTTCGATGAGCATAATTAATCAAAATGCTTTTGTAGCTGCAACTGATATTATACTTGTATCTGATATTAGTATGAATTCAGTAGAAGGTTCTGAACTATTTTTGGCTCTTTGGAAAGATATAAGAAAACGCTTGAAATTAAAAAATAATATAAAAGGTTTCTTGATTAATATGTACGATAAAAGAATGAATCTTTCAGCACAATTTAGAGATCATTGTAAAAGAAATGATGAAGTAAAAGACATACTTTTTGATACTGTAATCCCTATGAATGTTAAATTAAAAGAAGCTGAGTTAGAAGCAAAACCTATAAATATTTATTGTAAATCATCTGCAGGATATAAATCATATGTGACACTTGTTAATGAAATGAAGGAAAGAGGTATTTTATAATGACAAATAAATTTGATAAAGCTATACAAAATCGTAGCTTTGAAATATTAGATTCTGGAAAAAAACAAAAAACTGAGGATGTTGTAGTTTCAGTCGAAAATAAAGCCTTAAAACAAACTGGCTTTAATCTTGAGGATATTATAGAAAAAACCTCTAAAAATTTTAAAAATAAAACATATTATTTAGAAACAAATGCAACTAATGAAATAAAAAAAATAGCTAAAAATCAGAAAATAAGCGAAAGTAAGCTTGTAAATGATATATTAAAACATGTATTAGGTATTAAATAAATTAATATAGTTTCTTATATAATAATTAATATATTAGAAACTATATTAATTATTATATTAATGATGGATTAAACTATGTAGTTACACTCTTTAATTGAGCCACTCGCGGTAAAAACTTTAGAGTAATTATTACTCCCTTGATATGAGTTTTTTTACTTTGGACAAGTTTACTGACTGCAGCTAAGACTAAATAGGAATATGAATATTTAGTCATCTTAATAGATTGTTTTACCTATAGTCAGTGAGTAAGATTGTCCAAAGCTTCCTTTTAGAATAGGAGCATTGAAAGAGCTTGTACCACATCACATTTTCGCATGAAGCATGAAGAAGAAAATGTGATATGGACTAGCCTTTGATTGCGACTTTAATTTGCGATAATTATGGTATGATTAAATAACTATTTTGTGTCATCTCAGTAAAAAAATATATGGTTAAATGGAAGGTAGATCAAAATGAATAGTCTGACAGTACAATCTCTTGAAGAATTTATAGATAAGGCAAATTTGCTTTTAAAGCAGAGCATATTAACTACATATTGTTTTGGTTTAGAAGTTTATGTGGATTTTCTATGACAGAAATTTTTTATGCTATGGATCATGCGCTTCTAATAGATGATTACAATGATCCGGATAAGCATAAGCATTTGGCAAAGCATTTAATAATTAGTTTAAGCGGAGAAATTAATTGTTTTATTGAAGATGAACAGGTAACTTGTGAAGGAATTATGATTGCTCAGGATGTATTTCATAGGATTGAAAGCGATGGAAATGATGTTTTAGTATATCTATTTGATGAAACAACGGATATAGCTAAGGAAATCGAAGGAAAATATTTAAGGCATTCGCCCTACTATGCTTTAAACTTAGCTATTGTAAAAGAAATTAAGTCTATTTGGAATGAGAGTATGGTAGACAGAAGTGATACTCATCAGGTTCAAAAAATATATTCTAATACTTATGAAAGAATACTAAAATCTTGTAATTTAGATACAAATAGACCATATATTGAGGACTATAGAATTAAAAAAGTATTATGCTTGCTTCGAGGTAGAGAAGAAATTAAAGAAGGTATCATAGGAGAGTTGGCCAAAATGGTATTTCTATCTCAAAGCAGACTCTCTCATTTATTTAAGAAAGAGACCAAGATATCCATAAGTAGTTTTTTAGTAATTATGAAGATAGCAAAGACGTACAAATACATGCTTTCGGGAGAAAATATCACAGACTCATCAATAAAGGCCGGATTTAATAGCCCTTCTCATTTTGCTACAACAAATAAAAATATGTTTGGACTCTCGGCAAATAGATTTCGAAAAGATGCAATATTTATACAGATATAATTTAGCACTTATTTAGAAGTTTTATTTTCAATCCTTAATTATAATAAAGGTATATCTAAGGTAATAAAATACTATGCCTTTTAAGTTTAAAATTATAATATGGGAGAAGATAAAATGAAGAAAGATAAAATTACTTTTGTAAAGGGAATATATAATTTAAATAAGGAGCCCAATTTCAATTACCAATTAAACCGTGTAGTAATGTGGAATGGTGGCGATTTGGAAGATGTCAAGAAGATTGCTGAGAAAATCAAAGATAGTGCATCATGGAAAAAAGAGTTACTCCAAATAGGTGATCAGGCAAAAAAAGAGAGCAGAATAAAAGAGGCTATTGGATATTATCGAATGAGTGAGTTCTTTATGTATGATGGAGATCCGGATAAGATAAAATATTATAAATTAGCTACTGATATGTTCTATGATTACTATAAGGAATACTTTGAGGATGGAACCGTGGTACGTTATGAAGTTCCTTATGATGAAGTAAATCTTCCAGTATTATATACAAAAGCAGTAGGAGAAAAGAAGGATACTATCTTATTGCATGGAGGGAATGACTCTTATATGGAAGAATTATTCTTTCCCATGCTCTATTTTGCAGAGCATGGTTTTGATGTATATCTTTTCGAAGGACCTGGACAAGGAGGTGTGATGCGTACCCAAGGAAAACATTTTACTTATCAATGGGAGAAGCCGGTAACGGCTATAATCGATTATCTTAATCTTGATGGTGTTACTATTATAGGTGCATCATTAGGTGGAATGCTAGCACCTAGAGCAGCTGCTTATGAAAAAAGAATCAAGAGAGTTATTGCATGGTCAATTTTTCCCAACTTCTTTTTTGTTGTATTAGGCATGATTCCGTCTTCACTTCAAAAAGTAATAAAGATATTAATGCTACTTCACGCAGCGCCAATATTAAATTTAGTTTTTAAAATGAAGTCAAAAAAAAATCCTACAATAGACTGGGGAATTAAGCACGGTATGTATGCTTATAATGCAAAATCCCCTTATGAGTATGTAGTAAAACTAAATGAATTCCAAATGATTGATGTTGGACACCTAATTGATCAAGATGTGTTAGTTATAGGAGCAAATAAGGATCATTTTATTGATTACAAACTTTTTAAGGGCGAATTAGATTCTTTGAATAATGTACACTCCCTAACCTTTCGTCTCTTTACAGACAAAGAATGCGCTTCTAATCATTGCAATATGGGGAATACAAAGCTTATTCTTGATACTATGATTAATTGGATAGAACTGATTAAACATTAACTAAGGGAAACTTCATTACTTCGAAATATTCTTGTAAGTCGTCACAAGTTCCTCCTATCTAATGATATTGGGAAACTTGCTTTAAGTGCTTATTGATATTCTGAATGTAACACAATACCAATTGAGTTACATTCAGATTGAGGCTGTTACCCATTTAAAAGATTTATAGATATACTTAATTTATGGTAATTATGGTATGATTAAATGTATGTTTCATGACAAATTTGCAATTAAACATAACGTAAAGGTTATTTTAATATATAGGGGAAAGAGTATGACATGCGTATGAAATTTACTATGACGGCAAATATGTAAAATATGGATATGGATTGTTTGTAAAAAAACATTTTGATTGTAAAAGTATATGCCATGGTGGGGACATTCCAAATGGTTACGCTTCTCATTTTGAGAAATATATTGATGACGATATTACCATTGTTGTATTAAGCAATGATTTAGTAAAATACCAATTCTTATCAATTTTATATGAAAAAATTAGAAGATTGCACACCTTACGAATTAACGGAAATTACAACGGAGCTTGTGGCTTTTCTTTCTAAAAACATGGATGCTAATTCACTAAATTTAGTATGTTTTGGAATGGCTATATTTCGTAGATTATCGAATTAGTGATTTGCCTATTCCACCTTTTCGGGGGGATGAGCAAAAATACCCATATTAATACATTTCCTTCAAAAGCATAAATATTCCCCTTTTAATTTCATTAGTATTTACACTGCTTATACTTAATCTTATTAAATTTTCATCTATACAATTATTTAGGTAAAATGTCTTTGGATATTTAAATAATACATTTTTTATGTTTAATCTTTTGATAATATCTTTGGCACGTACATTATTAGTAATTTCAAAGCTCGCAAAAAAACCCGAATTAGGAACATGCCATATTATATCAGCCCTATTTAAACTTTTTGTTAGTATATTAAGATAACTCATCCTTTCAGAATATACCTCTTTAAGTTTTTTTATATGTTCATTAAACATACCATTTTTTATATAAATTTCTAAAGCGCCCTGTGAAATTAAAGATGTGTGCAAATCATTCCATTTTTTATATTCTTCGAAAGTTTTTAATAGCACTTTTGGAAGCACAACGGCTGAAACTCTTAATCCTTGCAATACTATCTTTGAATAACTTTTTAAATATATTACCCTAGATGATGAATCTAACGAATATATTGGATCTGATTTTTTATCAACTTCTAAATCAGCAAGATAGTCATCCTCAACTATATAAACATTATATTTTTCAGCTAGCTCTAATATTTTTCTCTTATCATTATTGGAATATGAAAAACCCGTAGGATTGTGAAATCTTGGAATGATATAAAAAAATTTAACATTATTACACTTAAATATCTTTTCAAGTTCATTAAAGTCTATTCCATCTAAGTTTCTTTTAATGCCTATGGTATTTATATTATTAAGCTCTAGTGATTTAATAACTCCATAATATGTTGGTTGTTCTATAAGCACATTTTCTCCACCATTTGGGAAATGCATCATTGTTAATATATTGATAGCTTGTTGTGAACCTGAGGTTATGAAAATATTTTGTTTATTAGTAAACACTTGATAATCTTGAAGTTGTTTTGCTATCACATTGATTAAAGTTTCAAGTCCTTGTGTACTGGAATTAGAAATAAATTTCTTCTTATATAATTCCATTGCTTGATTTAAACAATGCTGAAAGTCTTCATAAGGTAAAATACGTGTATCAAGTATAGATGTAGAAAAATCTATATTTTTATTTGAAATGTTATTATTTGGATTTAAACTGTTTTCAATAAGATAGTGCCCACTTTTAGGTATTGAGTACACTATATGCTCCTTTTCTAACAAATCATATACCTTAACAACCGTTATTTTGCTACATTGAAATTTCTTACATATACTTCTTATTGATGGTAACTTTTCACCTGCATTAATCTTTTTCATTAATATTTCACTTTTTATATATCTTAAAATAGTTTCATATTTCATCAAAACACCTTCTTTCTGAATATCTGTACCAGCCCACATTAAAATTTCTATTCTTGCTTAAACTATGCAATTTTTATATACTTTCACTATACTACAAAATACTATAATTTTTTTAAAAGGCGATGAGTATTTAACATGAAACATTTACTTACTGAAAATGGAACACAAGTTATATTCAAAAAAAATAATGTATATTTAAAATATACTACATTAATTTTGACATTAGGTCTTGCAGGTTTTATTTCTGCTGCTGACAACTGGTTTATTTCTCCCTCACTTCCTGCCATTGCAGCTGGGTTCAGTGTGCCAGTTTCTAAAGCAGGAAATATATTGACATCCTACATGATACCTTATGGAATGATGCAACCTATATATGGGTTTTTAAGTGATCGCTGGAGTAAAACCAAAATACTCCAATGGATTCTCTGTGGACTTGCTTTAGGTACTTTTGGTTGTGCCTTTGCGAGTTCCTTGCTGATGTTGTGTATTTGGCGAGCATTTACAGGCTTTTTTGCTGCTGGTATTATTGCTGTATCATTAGCCTTAATTGGTGATACAGTTCCAATTTTTGATCGTCAAATCTATATAGGAAAGTTTATGGGTATAGTTTTCCTCGGTCAAGGTGTAAGTTCTGGACTAGGTGGCGCATTGTCTAAATACTACAGTTGGAGAATAGCATTCATTGTTTTTGCTGTAATATCAATTATCACCATATTTTTCTTGCACAAATTACCAAATAACTCCCCAACACATATATCCCATAACTTTTTAAAAGAAGTTAAACAGATTTTATTTACAGAAAAAGGGAAAATAATTTTCCCATTGTCTCTATTAACAGGTTTTTTGTTACTTGGTTTATACAGCTATATGGGTGCTTTTCTACATGAGATTACAGGATTAGATTATTTACAGGCTGGAATTGTAATAATGTTCTATGGTTTTGCATGTCTGCTGGCGGGTTCTCAAGTTGGTAAACTAGGACAAAAATTCGGGAAGAAAAAAATAATTATAATAGGTGAATGTTTAGCTTTATGTTCAGCTTTTCTCTTAATAATTTTTTCATGTTGGCAAGCTATATGGATATCAACAATTAGTTTAGGCTTTGGTTATATTTTTATCCAATCTACATTAGCAACTATAGCTTTTGAGGTATCAACTGAAACTAAAGGACTCCCTGCAGGATTAATTGGGTTATGTCTTTTTAGTGGTGGTGGATTAGGTACCGCTTTTAGCGGTTGGTTGCTTTCTCAAGTAAGTTATAAAATTCTTTGGTCCGTTCTTGCTTTGGGAATTGTTTTCTTTATTTTTATTACTGCCAAACTACACTTTAATAAAATGTAGAAATTGGTGTTTTTACCTTACCCGCCAAAAAGGTATATTAGCATATTTAAGGTTATGAGTTAGGATCAAAGTTGAAGTTATGTTACATAACAATATCAATTATTAGTATTAAGTAACATTCAATTTATGCTTTTCATATAAAATATTCAAAATCGTTGCTAAATAAGGAAAGTGGAAGTTACACAAATACATTGTGTAACTTTCAAAACACCTAAAATTCATATTAATAATATATTTTGGCTCTAATATATCCTTTTGGCGGGCTAGGCAAAACTACCCTAATTGCACTAATATTATTTCATTAATGACTATTTTGATTTATGAGTATAATTACTAACTTTTGTACCATATGGATCAGTGCTTATAGTAATTGTTTCTGTACCCCTAGGAGGATTATGTGGACCAGTAAAAGTCTCAACCTGAATATCAATAATGTACTTATAGGGGTAGAGCCAACATTTCCGACAAAACCCACTCTAAGACATAAAATGGATAAACATTTTATAATCCACCAGCTCTAAAAAACAGTAATTTATGGTACATAATGGTATAATTAACTTGAAAATTGTTATATGATTGTATTTTATGCTGAACTAAAAATGATTTTAGAATTTATGTAAATATTAAATGTTAAGAGATACCGTAGAATCCACAGTTGAAAGGGAAATTGAAGAAAACGGAAATATTTTCAATGTGGTAACAAAAAATTATAATTGTTCAATGTGCAACTCACTTATTCAATGTGAGGATACAAAGCACCTCAAAAACACAAAATCATAGAACTAATTTAGTAAGTAACTATAGGAAAATACGAATTAAGGAGAATGATTTCATGTTACAAGCTAAGAAAGAAAACCTTTGGACATCCAGTTTCTTTATTTTATGGCAAAGCCAACTTGTTTCAACATTAGGTGATGCAGCTTACAGTGTATCGTTAGGCTTCTGGGTACTTTCAGTTACCGGTTCAACTGCACTGATGGGTATGCTCATGGCTGCATCAACTTTACCAGGTGTATTAGTATCGCCATTCGCCGGTGTATTAATTGATCGCCATAACAGAAAATATTTATTGATTTTGATGGATATGATCAGAGGACTAAGTATTGTGCTTGTTTCGGCTGCCGCCTTTACAGGAGTAATAGCAGTTTGGATGGTATTTGTAGCAGGTATCATACTGAGCATTTGTGGAGCTGTATTCCGTCCCGGAGTTAATTCTTCAGTACCTGATATTGTTTCTACATCAAAATTATCAAATGCAAATGCTATGTTATCAATTGCTTCCACTGGATCGAATATGCTTGGCAATGTCGCTGGCGGATTCCTTTTTCAACTACTAGGTGCACCATTTTTATTTATTTTTAACGGTCTATCGTATTTGTTTTCTGGAGTTTCACTATTTTTTGTGAACATTCCTAAAAATGAAAACTATAATAAGCAGAATGTTTGGAAAGACATGAGTGACGGTTTTCATTTTATATGGAAGCTGAAAGGTTTAAGATACCTATTACTGATAGCAGCAGTTCTAAACTTTTTTCTATTCATTGTAC
Organism: Clostridium estertheticum; assembly: GCF_026650985.1. Lineage (GTDB taxonomy): Bacteria > Bacillota > Clostridia > Clostridiales > Clostridiaceae > Clostridium_AD > Clostridium_AD estertheticum_C. The sequence goes on along the minus strand of NZ_CP086240.1, from coordinate 28,545 downwards.
TCATTCTTTTATTGCCCTTATTTCAAAGAACTCCTTCTCTTGGAGCAGTCAGATACGGTGTTGCCATGGCATGTTTTATGGGAGGTGCTATGGCTGGGTACGTTTTTTTATCTGTTAAATCCATTCCACCTCATAGAAAGTTAAAATTATTCATTATATCGATTGTAATATTTAGTATAAGTATTATTATTGCAATAAATCAGTCGGTTTTTGTGATTATGGATATATTCTTATTTATTGGCGGATTATTTAATTCAATTGCAAATGTAATTCTATTATCTACAGTACAGGCTGCGTCACCTAGGGAAATGATAGGGAAAGTAATGGCTTTTATGAGTATGACTACTCAAGGACTTACCCCCTTTGCCATGGCGCTTGGCGGTGTACTAGCTGGTTTTATTTCAATTAGAGTTATTATTTCAGTTTCCTTATTTTTGGTGGTTATTATAATAATTCCATTTTACTTTGTAAAATCTTTTAAGAAATTTATAAACTACGATTATGAAAAAGATAGTTTGAATAATCTTACTTAGAGTTGAAAAATTTGGGTTAAGACATTTATTAGGATTTCGTTTTGCTCCAAGGATAAGAGATATATCTGAGCTCACACTTTATTCATTTAACAATCCTAATAAATAATCATAGTCAGATATATCCTGAACTGAGAAAATTACAAGAACAAAAATTGATTAGTTTTCGAGTAGAAATTGTCGGAAATAAACTTGAAAAAAAATACTATACCCTTATGGATGATGGAAAAGCAAAACTAAATGAGTGGATTTTCGTTCCTACACCAGAGTTATTGGCAACTAAGGATGAGTTCATTTTAAAGTTGTACTTTATTGATGATAAAAAAGACGGAAAATTAGAAAAGATGTTCGAGGAACAAATAATGTTGCACCAAGAGAAATTGGAACATTTAAAATTTAGGATGCAGACTATTTTTGCTTCGCAAAAAGAGAAAGAATTAAACTATGGGCATTATCTAATATTAAATCACGCCATTAATCGTGAAGAAGGATACTTACTATGGCTTACAGATCAGTATATATACATAGAAAAGAACGAAGAACTGTAGTCATAGGGGTTCACAAAGAGTTCAGAATTGTAGATTTATAACTAACATAACCACAATACATGCAATACTTCTTTATTAAATATTTATTTTCTCCCCCTTAGCTTTATGATAAAACTTTGAATGCTTGGCAATGAGATCATACACGTAATTATGACTATAGATAATAATCCTTTTGAAGTTAACTCACCAACTACAACTACATTCCAATTCATAGTCATTGCTCCCCTCTTTAATATACTAAATCCCCACATCTAATGATATGGGGGTTCCTTATGTCGACATAAATGAAAGAAGCGTACTAAATTGACTTTTTATTTTGTTTTATATTTTTTTATTATAAAACTTATAATCAAGCCTAGTACGAGTCCAATCAATGCGGGGAAAAAAGCGAAAAATGAGCCCATCCATTCAAATGATTTAGTTAATAAAAATGGAATTAGTATACCTAAAAGACCAACAAATACAGGATAAAGCCAAAATAGATAACCCTTTTTTATGCTAATAATAAGGGAACTAACTAAAGTAGTTATAGGCATTATAGTATAAAAAAAGAATAGAAAATAACCTATTTCGTATCCTGGCGGAGAGAATATTCCTAAAAGATAAATTATAAAAAAAATTAAGACAGAAAAGCCATAACATATTATCGATATTTTTTTATATGTATTAATATTTTTCATGGTCACACCTCCTCTAAATAAAACAGAATCTTTACGTCAACATTTTTTACTGCTGCGACACAAAACATTTATTTAATTATACTATTATTACAGTTACTTAACGAGTGAAATATTTACATTTATGGGGTTTTAATTTTCTTAACGTACGAAATATCATTTTTGCTCATGCTACCCCCTTTTCTAATTAACATAACATTTCATATACATCAATTTTTAATAAATATATACTAATATATTTATTAAAATCATTATGTAATTATATTAAAATCATTATGTAATTATATTAATATTTTTATATATAAAAAATAATTCCAATAATATTATATACTTTTATTAAGTTTTTCAAAAAAAATAAAACATAACTATCATTATATACAAACATTATATGAAATATAATCGATACATAATATCATTTTATATAAACATTTTCATAATTTAATATTAAAACTTCTATATAAAAATATTAAAATCTTTGTTTACTTATAATAATATATAATATATAATTTTATTAATTAATATATATATACATAAACAAATAGAATAAATACTTGGAGGCCGTAAATAAATGAAAAAAGATGTTATTGTCATTGCTATTTATAATAATAAAGGTGGTATAGGTAAGTCAACATTCGCAATAAATTTGTTACATTCTTTAGTAACAGATTTCAAAAAGGAAGACGGAACACCTTATAGATGTTTGGCAATAGATAATGATGGTCAATCAAATGCTACACTTACTTTAACAGGAAAATCTGAGGATGAAATATCTGAAACTACTGAAAATACAATGTTCAATTTAATGACAGATGAAGATGTACTTGCAAAAGATTGTGTAATTAACACAAAATTTGAAAATATCTTTCTGATACCAGCAACTGACGATCATTCCGATACACCAGATGCTATTAGTAATGAAATGGATAATACAAGAATAATGAAAGAAAAGATTGCTCCTATAAAAAGCGAATATGATTTTATTGTTATAGACTGTGCACCCACCAAAGACCGCAATGTATACAATGCACTTTTCGCAGCAGACATTGTTTTATCTCCAATGGAAACACAATTATTTTCTAGAGTCGGACTTAGAAATTTATTAAAACAAGTAAATAAAGTAAACAAAAAGAGAGAAACTCCACTACTACATTATGTTTTCTTATCTAAAGTAGACAATAGACAAAAAACTAATAATCAAAAGGTAAAAGAAAACCTACAAACTGTGCTCTTAGATGATTTTATAGATAAAGGTATATCTCTATTAAGTCTGTATGTAAAATCTCTCGATGAAGGCTATACAGCTATAAACTACCCTTCGGATAATAGAGGCAAAATAGAGATAAGAGATTTAACCCAAAAAATATTAGAAAAAATAAATGAAGAATTAATCTAGGAGGAAAAATAGGATGAATAACGATGATATTAGAGATATATCAAGCAAAAGAGATGGTGAAATTATTAAATTTAAAAATTATATAGAGTCTGGCAAAGATATGGAGGATGCTGTAGTCAACAGAATTATGAAAAATATAGGGAAGTTGGAGACTACCCTATTAGATGCTAAAGCAAATTTTATTCCTTTTAATCCAAATTCAACTTCAATAGAAGAAGAAAAAGAAATAATTATCGATAAAGTTTCTGTCAACAAATCATTGACCTACGATGATCGTAATGAGGTTGAATCTAAAAATGAAGAAAATACAAAGAAAAAGAAAATTATAAAAAAAGAAAAGATAAATAAAAAAACTATGGGTGTATATATTTCAATGGAGCTTTCTAAAACATTAAATAAAATGGTTTTGTTATCTGGCGAAAATGAAAATAGCGTTGTAAGTACATTACTAGGCAATATGTATAATAAAGAAACGAAACAATTGAATATAAAAATAAGTCAAAAAGAAAAAAAGGCTAGAATCACATCATTTGCAATTAACTCCGATATTGTCGAAGTGATTGAAAATGAAGCAATAAAAACCGGTTATAAGAAAACAGAGATTTTTGAAATACTTATTAGAAAAGCTTTGGAAGAATACGATATATAGATAAAAGGCCTGTCCATTTTTCACCCGCGGGTCGCGATGATCTACTTGCAAAACATATCGTTTTTTTTAATATTATAAAAACAAATCCTGCTGCAATGCAGTAGGATTTGTTACCCCTGGGGGAAGGGGGATTATTGTTTTGCTTTGGGCTAGTTTACTGACTGCTAATAATATTAAATAGAAAGATTACTGCTTAGGTAAGCGTAAATTTAATATATTATATTATTTCATGGCAGTGAGTAAGATTGTCCAAAGCTTCCTTTTAATCAAGAGCAGTTAAAGAGCTTGTGCCACAACAGTTTTCGCATGAAGCATGAAGAAGAAAACTGTTGTGGACTAGCCTTTTACTGCGACTGTAATTTAAAGTAATAATGGTATAATCAAATAAATTATTTATGTCTCAACAGTAAAATTATACGAACTTATGGGTTTTCAAATTTTACTTGCACCTTACGTAGCGTAATCATTTATACTTTTTTTATAGAATATAAAATAAACTAATACAGGGGGGAAATATGAATACTAAATATATTGTTATAATTCAGTGCGACATTGCACATAGAAGGTGCAGTGGATTTGCATGTACAAATGCTTTTTACAATAAGGATGGAGTCTTTAAAGATTATGATAATGCTACAAGATATATTTCTTTTACTTGTGGGGGATGTTGTGGAAAGGGAGTTGCTTCAAAATTAGAACATTTCTCTAAGAAGTTATATAAAAAAAACAATATTAGTAAAGATGAAGTTGTAGTTCACTTATCATCTTGCATGGTAACTGACAATTATCACTACGATAGGTGTCCTCACGCAGACTATATCAAGGAGATAGTTACAAAGAAAGGTTATAAAAATGTTGTTGATGGTTCTTTCATAAGTGACAATGCTGAAAGGAAAAGAGAAGAAGGTACTTACAACTGCTATCAGTAAAATCAATTAACCATATTATTCAAAGAAGAAAAAACAAGGCTACTTCGAGTTATTCATTTATGTCGACATAAGGAACCCCCATATCATTAGATGTGGGGATTTAGTATATTAAAGAGGGGAGCAATGACTATGAATTGGAATGTAGTTGTAGTTGGTGAGTTAACTTCAAAAGGATTATTATCTATAGTCATAATTACGTGTATGATCTCATTGCCAAGCATTCAAAGTTTTATCATAAAGCTAAGGGGGAGAAAATAAATATTTAATAAAGAAGTATTGCATGTATTGTGGTTATGTTAGTTATAAATCTACAATTCTGAACTCTTTGTGAACCCCTATGACTACAGTTCTTCGTTCTTTTCTATGTATATATACTGATCTGTAAGCCATAGTAAGTATCCTTCTTCACGATTAATGGCGTGATTTAATATTAGATAATGCCCATAGTTTAATTCTTTCTCTTTTTGCGAAGCAAAAATAGTCTGCATCCTAAATTTTAAATGTTCCAATTTCTCTTGGTGCAACATTATTTGTTCCTCGAACATCTTTTCTAATTTTCCGTCTTTTTTATCATCAATAAAGTACAACTTTAAAATGAACTCATCCTTAGTTGCCAATAACTCTGGTGTAGGAACGAAAATCCACTCATTTAGTTTTGCTTTTCCATCATCCATAAGGGTATAGTATTTTTTTTCAAGTTTATTTCCGACAATTTCTACTCGAAAACTAATCAATTTTTGTTCTTGTAATTTTCTCAGTTCAGGATATATCTGACTATGATTAGATCTCCAAAATTCTCCAATTTCATCTTCGAAAATCTTTTTAATATCATATCCTGTTAACTCTTGCTTTTCCAAAAGTCCAAGAATAATATATTTTAGTATATTTTTCTTAGCCATATTTAGCCTCCTTGACAATTATCTTTAATAAGTATAACATAATACATATAGTTAAAACATGTTTATATTTACATGTTTATTCTTACACTTTTAGGAGGTAACACAATGACAGAAAAAAAAGTATTTAAAAACTTAGAGGATTTTTTAGGAACTCACTTTATCTACACTTATGATAATGGTTGGGAATATGAATGGTATGCAAAGAATGACCATACCGTTGACTATCGTATCCATGGTGGAATGGTAGCCGGACGTTGGGTAACAGACCAAGAAGCAGATATTGTTAAATTAACGGATGGTGTATTTAAAATCACTTGGACTGAACCAACTGGTACTGATGTAGCTTTAGACTTCATGCCAAATGAAGGAAGATTACACGGCGTTATCTTCTTCCCTAAATGGGTTCATGAACATCCAGAAATTACAGTAACTTATCAAAATGAACACATTGATTTAATGGAAGAAGCAAGGGAAAAATACGAAACTTATCCCAAATATATTGTTCCTGAATTTGCAAAAATCACTTATATGGCTGATGCAGGACAAAATAACGAAGATGTTATCAATGAAACTCCTTATAAAGGCATGACAGATGATATTCGTAAAGGCAAATATTTCGATGAAAACTACAAGAGAATCAAAAAATAAGAAAATATCATAAATAAAAAAAGACCTAGAGTAACACCTAAGGTCTTTTTTGTTTAGCCGTAAATATCCTTGTATATAGTGTTATCACCAACATCCAACAAAACGTGAACTATAATAAACGAACTTTTATAACAAATGCCGTGAAATCAATCTTTCACGACATTTATATTTCATACCATAAATAAAAAACGAGTTTTATTTATGAATTTATAGCTTGTACAACTTTTAAGGAATATCAATCACATTCATTGCATTTGTGTCTGTTGCGCTTGTTACATTCATGTCTATCACATTCGTCGCATTCGTGCCTGTTGCACTTGTTACATTCGTGTCTATCACATTCGTCGCATTCGTGTCTGTTGCTCTTGTTACATTCATGTCTATCACATTCATCGCATTCGTGTCTGTTGCACTTGTTGCATTCATGTCTATCACATTCGTCGCATTCATGTCTGTTGCACTTGTTACATTCATGTCTATCACTATCAGCGTGCCAATAACTATACATAGTATTACCTCCTAGCAGTATCAGTTCTTCTAACTGCTACTCTATGTTATTCAGATAAAGATATACTGTGACATAAACAATATGCGAATTTATCAATTATGTTATTTACACAAAAATTACTCCTTTAGCGAGTAATTTACATTTGTAAGCATTCTTTTTAAACTGTGTTCAGTTATCTATAAGTGAATCGTATACTAGGAATCTAAGATTGAGTTGATGTAAAAGTTATTAGAAATCAACACTCAAAAAAATGAAGAAGACACTGCGTTTTACAGCAATGTCTTAACTACATTTATACTAAGCTTCTTCTTCAAATATTGGAGCATTTATAAGTGTAGCAAATATTAACTCGTGGAAATGGCCATCAACGACATTAGTTTTAGCCTCTACAAAATGGACATGCTTGCCATCATTGCCAACGGGTATTGGTAAACCTGTAGTCGCTTCAAATTCATGAAAGTGGTCAAAAAAGTCTGTTCTTGATTTAACTTTATGAACATGCCCACCTTGAACTGGTATTGCAGGACCTGATACTCCAGCAAATCTATGATTATGAACATCCTCACTACCTACTTCAGCTAATCTAACGCTTCCTAAAAATTCATGGTCGTGAAATTGATTTTCTTTTTTACACTCTTTATCATCATGTTTTTTTTCACAGCCACAATTATCATCATGCTTTGACATTAACATCACTCCTTATTTTAAGACATTATTATTATATGTAACTTGTTTTAATATTGAACCAAATATAAAAAAGCAGCAATATTTTAAAGTCTATACTATAGAATAATGTATCTTATCAAAGAAGTTAGAACGACTAATAAGATCTTTCTTAATTAGGTTCATTTACAATTCTTTTATATTTTTTTTCTGAGCAAGTCCATTTAAATATAAAAACAATTGCATAAAATATGATTGAAACTATAGAATATATAAGTATTTCACCTGTTTTTTCTGTTTTAATTGAACCATTTATTACAATAATAATAATAAATGCCAAAAGATAAGTTGCTAAAAAAGTTAAAGTATACCTACTCACATAGGCAATAATACCTTTCTTGTGAATTGGTTCCCATTCAGATAAAAATTCATTATAATCTGCCATATTCATCCTCCCCAATTATAGCTATCTTATTGCATACATTGCTATTTAAATTACCATCAATTATTTATTCATACTATTTTTTAATTTTGAAAAACTTCCCATAGAGATTATAAGGATAATATTTATGATCGTCATAACAGCTAATATCGTCATTGATTCAGTAAACATAAACAAAACTAAAAAAATGGGATCTAAACACATAACTATTTTACTAAATCTCATTTGTATTTTTTCTATATAGTTAAAGTCAGTATTGTCAATGGTAATTTTATTAATTATATACTTACTAAATTTATTTGTACTCAACTTTATTAATCCCACTATACATATAAAACTAATTATAAACACTAAAACTGTAAACATATTATCACCACCTCAATTCAGATCTTGTTCCATAGTTAAATTTTATTTCTTTTCATTTTACCTTCACCGTTCATAATAAATGCCTCTTAATTATATAATAAATGTAATCAGTATAACAGTTAATTGTAATAGGAGTAAAAATTTAATGGTAATATTTTATTTTCTAACATACAAGGACAATTATACACCCTCAGGTTTTATTTTATCTATCAAAAAAATAAAGTGAATGTAACACAATACCAATTGAGTTACATTCACTTTGGGTCTATAGGCTATATGTGCATATACAATAAATGTCGTGAATAATAATATTATGTTTGTTATTTAACTCCCATCCATGATGAAATAACCATTTTTTGCACCTCGCTTGTTCCTTCATAGATTTCTGTGATTTTAGCATCTCGAAAAAAACGCTCAAAAGGAAAGTCACAAGAACATCCATCATATCCTGCTAGCTGAAGACAGCGACGGGTTACATTGGTAGCTGCTTCTGCCGCATATAATTTACCCATAGCCGCCAAATGAGAGAATGGCTCGTGGTCTTGTTTCGCCTGTGCTGCACGGTATACAAGTAGACGTGCAGCGTCCACTTTTGTTTGCATATCTGCAAGTTCCCATTGTGCATATTGGAACTGAGAAATCCGCTCTCCAGATTGTGTATGTTCTTTTACATAATTTACAGAATGATCAATTGCAGTTTGTGCTATCCCAAGAGCCTGTGCTGCGACACCAATTCGTCCACCATCCAATGTAGCCAAAGTCATTTTAAATCCTTTTCCTGATTCTCCTAGCTGGTTTTCTTTTGGAATTTTGCAATCCTGAAAAATCAGCTCATATGTGGCGGAACCACAGATTCCCATTTTCTTTTCCTTTGTACCAAAGCTAAATCCGGGAGTTCCTTTTTCTACGATAAATGCTGAAATTCCTCTATGTCGCTGACTCTTGTCTGTCATTGCTGTCACAAAGTAGGTATCAGCATAAAAACCATTTGTAATAAAGATTTTTGTTCCATTCAACAGCCAATAATCGCCTTTATCAACAGCTGTTGTCTGTTGATTTCCTACATCACTTCCTGCCATAGGTTCTGTCACTGCAAATGCTCCCAATTTTTCACCTTTAAGAAGTGGAGTTAAAAATTTCTTTTTTTGTTCTTCTGTACCATATTCAAATATTGGCCAGCTACCCAGTGAATGATGATCAGACAACATTACAGAAGTAGTGGCACAGTGTTTTGCCAATTCTTCAATAACCGCTATATAATTGAGATATGAATGTCCGGCACCACCGTATTCTTTTGGATAACAAATTCCCATCATCCCCATATTCGCTAGTTTTTGTCTGCTTTCTGCTGGAAACCTCTCCTCTTTGTCTAGTTCTGCAGCCAAGGGCGCAACTTCTTTCACTCCAAAGTCATGAATTATATCAATTACCTTTTGCTCGTCTTCTTGAAATTTAAAATTCATTTATATTTCCTCCTTTTTTTGTTTACCTTGTCTTTCTTTTCCCTTTGTTTTACAATAACATAATCAAATACATTTAAAAATTGAATTAATTCGAATTAAAGATTCGAATTTTTGAATATAAGGGGATTGATATAATGAATACAAACTATTTGATTACATTGAAAACAATTTTAGAAGCTGGAAGTTTTCAAAAGGGTGCACTCAAACTAAATTATACACAATCGACTATCACTTATCAGGTTAAACAACTTGAGAAAGAACTATCAATAAAACTGTTTGAAAAAATTGGGAGAAAAATGATATTAACTCAGGCTGGAAATGATATACTGCCGTTTATCAAAACTATTTTACAAGCGACAGAACAGATCAATAATTATGGTAAAGGCATTTCAGAAATGAATGGATCTCTGAGAGTAGTGGTGCCTGATTCATTACTAATCTATTTGTTACAGCCAGTCATACAAGTTTTTCGACAAAAAGCACCTAATGTACAGCTTATTATTAATGCAATGAATTGTATCGACATACGGGAACAGTTAATAAATGGTAGTGCTGATATTGGAATCCACTGCGATGTTGGTAATTATCCTGCTACAATTGCGTTAGAAGAATTGGGTGCGTTTAGGGTATGCATGGTTGCACCGCCTTTTGTTGATTCTAAAGAACTTGACTTTATCACTCCGCATCAACGAAAAACCTTGAATATGATTAGCAGTGAACCGCATAGTTCCTATCAAAAAGTAATCATGGAATACCTAACTGAAAAGGATATTATCTTAAATCAAACCATGGAAATGTGGAGTATCGACGCTGTAAAAAAGAGTGTAATTAACAATTTAGGAATTTCGTATCTTCCTATTTTTGCAGTAGAAGAAGAATTAAAAAGTGGTGCTCTGATTCAGGTAAAGACTGGACTTGATGATACATTATTTTCTTCTTTTTGTTCTTATCACAAAAACAAATGGATAAGTCCGCCAATGGAATTGTTTTTACAGCTAGCGCAAAAATTCTTAGGAAAAACATGTATGTAACAAAATGTTTTTCATATTATTTTCAAAAATATAAAACAATTACTTCCGGTGTCCAGACAGACGAAATCTAGAGATAATAAAAATGTTAATCAATAATAAAAGCCACATTCGTAAAAAGAATAAAGCACTGATATATAAATATTTCACTCGTTAAGTAACTGTAATAATAGTATAATTAAATAAATGTTTTGTGTCGCAACAGTAAAATATTACGTATTTCAGATAATAAATGAGTAGTACACAAGAAAAGGAACCTATAAAATAGTCTTTTTCTTGTGTCTATTTTATAGGTTCCTTTTTATTATATTGTAATAGCCTTTTAATTAATAAGTATAATTATCTTAAATATTGGACTGTATTCTCTTTTCTTTCTGGGCCTTTTGAAGGAGTATTATCTGAGTATCCTAAAAGCACTGTATAAAATGGAGTGTAGTCCTCAGGTATATTTAATTTAGATATAAGCTCTTCCTTCTTTCCTCCGTTAAATGCCGCTGAAGGTGCACCGCACCAGCATGATGCTATTCCTAAAGAATGTGCTGCTAATAACATGTTTTGTGTAGCTGCTGCACAGTCTACCTCTGTATAGTGATTATTATTTAATCCCGATATTAAAATAATTGTAGGTGCATCATATGTAACTTTATATTTATCATTGAATCCTACTTTTCTCAGAAATTCATTATCTGATTGCTTAAAAACTTCTTTTGCCTCAAAATTCATTTCATCTATTAGATCCTTATTTTGTATAACTGTAAAATGCCAAGGCTGTTGATTTGTACCACTTGGTGCATAAAGACCTGCTTCTATTATTGCTTGTAACTCTTCTTCTTTTATTTGTTCTGGTTTAAATTTTCTTGTAGTTCTTCTTTCTTTTATAGCTTTTAATACTTCATTCATTTTAAAGTCTCCTCGCATAATTAATATTCCATAATGTTTATGCTATAATTATATATCGTAAAGGTATAAATACATAAGTACGCAGTTTTTTCTGTGTTAGTGTTAAAAAGTATACTATTGAATTTAAAGGAGTTATAATTATGAATAATGATACGGATTGCAATGTAGAATTGCCTAGTGTTAATAAATGCGAGACAAAATGTCCACTTATATACGCATTAGAGATTATTGGTCAAAAGTGGAAGTTTCCTATTATGTGGTACTTATTTGATAATAATTTCACTAGATATAATGAATTAAAAAGAAAAGTTAAAGGTATTACTAATATGATGATTACAAAATCTTTAAAAGAATTGGAAGAACATAATCTTATCCTTAGAATCCAATATGAAACGATTCCTCCTAAAGTTGAATACTCTTTAACAGAAAGAGGTAAAGCACTACTTCCTACATTGAATGAATTGTCTAAATGGGGTGAAGAACAACTTAAACTTGATAAGTTGAAATCAAATTTTTAAACGCTTCTCATTTACTTTTACACAATCTTCTTAAACTACGTCACAAACGAATGTACGATTTTACTTAAAACCTTACATTCGTAAAGTGATTATGATTAAATATATTACCTTCATGATCCGCAATATATCATATAAATAGATATATTCAAGTCTATAATTGCTTAGTTAAATTTAACTAAATGCTTAACAACCCATATATAGCTTAAAACAAACTCAATATTTTTTGTATCTTTGTATTTATATGTTTCATAATAATTTTAGATTTAGTTTTAAATAATTAATAAATTAGTACTTTATTTGTATGGACAGTATAGTGAATTTTGATAGTACAACCTTGTTTTATTTTTAAGGAAATAAGGAGAGTATAGTGGCTATCTTAAATTTAGATGTTCCATGCAGCAGCTAACGGTTTCCTCATAAAACAGCTGCTAATAAATTAATTTTAAATTCGCTATTTTGATGAAAACGCGAGCTTTATTATGTATATTTCTAAGGCTTTTACCACAAGTGGTAATTGATAAGGTAATGCTCAGGTGTATATTACTGATGTTATTTTTTTAAGAATTACATTCCAAGCTCCAGATCACTTTTCCCCATTACCTTTTCTATAGTTCCATTTTTAAGTTTATCGGCTAGATCTAAAATATTAGTTATAACTTTACTAAGCTCTTGGAGCTGCACTTGAGATTTAGAAAAGTTCGTTTCAAGTGTAGTTGTTAAAGTTTCTTCCTCATGCCATTTGGATATTTGATTCTCATATAAACATATGGAATCTAATTGCTCTGAAAATACTTTAGTAACTTTTTTTACTATTTCATCATTCAAAACATATGGCTTAGATTGCGCCTTCAAAAGATTTTTATATTGATATTTAGCTTCTTCTAGTTGACCAGATATCATTGTAGACATCATAGGTAGCATATTAATCTATTTGTTTTTGTTCATACTAAGGATACCACCCATTGATTTTATTTTTAAGTTTAATGCGATATATATTTATTTTAAATATACACGTCAACGTGCCCATTCACGGTGACGTGTACGTGCCCGTGAATACATATGTTTACCTGGAATTATCATTCCTATCAATGATTTTACCGTGAATTACATCTTTGTAAAATCAGGATGTAACACGATTTTTTTTACAATCTGTACTTGCGATTTATTAGCATTTTCATCTAATGATAAAAGTCGCTTTTCTAGAACATTAAAATAATTATAGATATAAGGTTACATTACAATTTATTTTTTCACAGCAGCCATAAGCATATCCATAGCCATTCTAAATATCTCTGATTCTTTTATTCTTTTTCCTTTATTTTTCTTAGTTAATTGTTTTGATAGATCCTTTACAAAATCCGATTGATCTTTTCTTAAATAAGCTACACACCTTACAAATTGTTCATTATTACTTAGTAAGGAATCTAGTACCGAATCCGTGTCCGTAGACATATTTGTGCTTGTAACCGTAGTCGGGTTTGTGTCCGTGCACGGTGACGTGTACGTGCCCGTGACTATATCCGTATTGTTATCAGCGTTTTCAATGCTTGCGCCATCAGTGGTACTCTTGAAAAATGCATCTGCACCTTGTCCTTTTTTCACTCCTTGTAATTGAAGTTCATTTACTTTCTTCATCTTATCGGCTAGGCTAATTTTGTTGCGTCCCATGCTATAACCTCCTTAGCTAATTCTTGATAGGAAATAGATCCTTCAAATTTTTTATCAAAGGTCATAATAGGCTCACCAGCTAGCACTGCATCTGGAAATTTTATTGATTTTTTTATCATGGAATGAAAAACAGGATAATTCTTTTTAAGCTCTGCAACTACATCTTTGTGATGTGTTGTTCTATTGTCATATAAAGTTACTAATATCCCCATTAAGGTAAGCTTTTTATTTAATCTTTTTACCTTAGCCATGGTTTTTTCAAGCAAATTGAAGCCTCTTAATGCGAGATACTCCGGTGCCATAGGTACAATTACAAAATCACATGCAGCTAATGCATTAATAGTTAGAAGTCCAAGGGAAGGAGGGCAGTCGATTAATATATAGTCAAAGTCTGCTTTCACTGGGTCTAGCGCATCCCTTAATTTAAATTCGCGACCTACCTCGGATACTAGTTCCATTTCTGCTGCAGAAAGGTCTATGGTAGATGGTACGAAGTATAGAAGATCGTCAAATAAAATCAGTTTTTTAATATCCACATCTTCAACCAATGCATTATAAATTGTTTTTTCTAAATTCTCCGGTTCAAGACCTATTGAAATTGTTAAACTGGCTTGAGGGTCTAGATCTATCATTAAGACTTTCATGCCAAGCTGGGTAAGAGCTACTCCTAAATTCAATGTTGATGTTGTCTTGCCAACGCCCCCCTTTTGATTGCTTACTGCAATGATTTGTGCCATTATATATCCCCTCCGTCTAGTTCCTTTTTTATACCTTCTTTAATGTATGTAACCATTTGTGCAGATCTGCTCCGTTCACTTTTTTTGGCTATTTCTTTTAGCTGTTTTTCTAGTTCTATACTCATAACGACAGGTACAATAACATGAGTTTCTTTATTAATTGCCATTGTAACACCTCCAATTAGCGTTAGTATATCATGGTTATTAACTGTTAACAACTACAATTTAAAAGTACTGCAAGCTTAAATTAGATTTGAAATTTTGGCCAAACTTACTCACTGCTCTCTAATCATAAAATTCTTTAAAATCACGTTATCATTTTTAGAAGAGGGTAGACCTAAGCTATATACATCAAAACAAATAAATAATGCGATTGAGATGCTAAAAAAGAATTCATATACAGAAGTTGCAGAGATAACTGGAATAAGTAAGTCAACACTAATTAGAGAAGTTAGGAAAAGAAAAGTTTACCAACATTTTGGAAGCTTCAAGTCTGCCATCTTCTATAAGTGGCAGTTGTCTAGCCTAGAAAAATTGCTTTGGTGGAAGTCTAAATCTGTGTAACATTGGAGATTTTAAATTTGAAAAAGATGAATACCATTATTTTCTGTTCCATTACTACATATCCCCTAATTGGGGTGGCGTACACAAGAATGATATTTCGTATGCTAAGAAAAGCATATACCCATAAATGTACTGATTGGGGTTGGAAAGTGTCCTAGATGTCACAAAATCAATGTACTATTTTTATAATATATCTCATAAAACAATACATTCAAATGTACAATAAGAAAAAAGGCCTTAGTTAAACCTACTATAAGCCTTTATATATCAACGCTTTATGTTATTTTTACGAATGTAAGTTTTTAATCAAAATCGTACATTCGTTTGTGACGTAATTTATGAAGTGTGTGACTTATTTAATGTTAGAACGGTATTACTGTTCCTTTACATCAGCCTCCACCACCACTGCTAAGAATAAGATATCTATTACTACCTAAATACAAATAGACTGATTTCCCATTTCCCATAAAATCTCTTTTATAACTGTAAATTTTTTTACATGTAATTTTATCAATAATTTTTGAAACCTCATATTTGGGTTTATTATCACCAGTTAACACCTCAATACTACCGTTATGATAATAACTGTATCCATGAAAAGATACTTTATTAGGATAACTGAATACGTTCCATGTGCCATATATTGCACGATTTGAGAAGGATATAGGCAAAATAACAAAGTATAATATTAATAGTGCTTTTTTTATTATGTTTTTTGATTTGTTCATTTATCTTCCACCTTCTTTGATACACAATAAAATACTGTTGCGACACAAAACATTTATTTAATTATACTATTATTACATTTATTTAACGAGGGAAATATTTACATTTATGGGGTTTTAATTTCCTTAACGTACGAAATATCCTTTTTGCGTATGTTACCCCTATATGGGTTGTTAAGCATTTAGTTAAATTTAACTAAGCAATTGTAGACTTGAATATATCTATTTATACGATATATCTGGGATCATTAATGTAATATATTTAATCATAATCACTGTAGGAATTGTTACCCCTTGGAAAAGGGGTATTTATTTTTTTGCTTTGGACTAGTTTACTGAAAGAATTGTAATGAAGTGAAGAATGAATGGAATGGAGGTTCTTTGAGTAAGATTGTCCAAAGCTTCCTTGACTGCAAAGGAATACACATGGGAATAGGAGCAGTGATAAAAAATAAACTGACCCGCAGAGCTCTTCTTCTTGGATTTGTTTTTTTATGACTGCTCCTTCAATACTTTATATTAATGTTTTTAAATAATAAGGGACTATTGAAGCAAATAAAACTGTTAATCCATAAGTAAATTGTATTCTATTGGATTATAGATTTCACAATAGAAGGCCCAGGCAGATAACTTTTGTAATCACCTTGATGGTGTAGATTTATCTTATTGAAATACATTTAACGTAACAAGTTAACACGTTATGTTACATTCAAATCGATTTTTTTAAGGAATGAGCAATATAGTCAATGTGAAAGTAACTCAATTACACTTGAGTTACATTCACAATAGTAACATAATCTAAATATATTAAACCCCACATCGTTAGATATGAGGTTAGCTGAGACAGAATATCTGAAAAGTATGAATTAAACTTTACTACCTTTCTTAATATTATAAAATTGATATATATAATCAATTAGAAATGCTAACACTAAAGGAATAATTGTACTTGTTAAAGAATAACTTATTCCTTTACCCATAATTGTATAAATCTTTAAGAAGTATATATTAAGACCATATCCTATAACCTGAACAGTAAAAAAAACAATAATAAAAATACTCCATGGAAATCTAAATTTATATTTCATACTTTACTCCTCCTTCAATCTATTTTATTAAACATATATTCAATCATAACATAATCTCCTAAATTATGTTAATTTACAATTCTTTTTAAATGGCTAATAGTCTCAATCTGAACTCTAAAAAAAGTAACCCCAGTTCATAGATATGGGATTACTTTTGCGGATATATTGAAAAAATTTGCCTTAACTTTATATTTCATCCTCTTCAATAACAATCATAACAGAATATTGGGTTGAAGAAATAATACTGCCACCATTTGAACTATATTGAATGTCATTAATTTTCACTTTATTATTTTTGATAAAATCATTTACTTCTGTAACTAAACAGAATTTATTGGCATTATTAAATATCCTTATTTGTTTCAAAATTGCCATCACCTTTCTATTTTATCAAACTTTAATTTGCCAGTAGGTAAGAACACATCTTCTTTTTTTGTTACTTTTATGACACGCATGATTCCACTTATTAAACCAACCACATATCCTATAAAAAGTCCCGCGCAAACTCCAATTAGGAGAATCATTTGAGGAGATATATCTACTAATGAAGGAGTATTTTTGCTAAGAAAATATCCACTTAGCAACCCTAATAGAATTACCGTACCCAATATTAATGAACGCTTAAAAACAGATTTAAGCATAATATCACTTATTTTATTACCCATAATTATAATAACCTCCACTAAATTTAAAAGTCTTGCATCCATTGCATTAACAAATACGTCAATTACTTCTTTGAAAGAGAGCTTCCTTTTCTCCAAAACATATAAAAACTCATCTTCATAACGTTCTCGCCACCTTTTAGGATATAAATGAATAACCCATTTCATATCAAGCCTAACCTCTTAAACCCTAAATTGGTAACAGTCTCCATTTCACTCAATTTTTCTTGTAGATATTCTCTACCTTTAGGAGTAATTTGATAAGGTTTCTTCCTGTCTTTTGAGGGAACACTCTCAATGAACTTTAGTTTTTCAATACGACTAATAGCACCATATAATGTACCGGGTCCAATTTTAATATCGTATGAATTCTCGATATCTTCCATAATTGCATACCCGTGTTTGTTACTCTCAGCTAAACTAATTAAAATAAATAATGTAGGTTCTGAAAATCGTTCAATTGAACTCATAATTTTTTGTTCATCTCCTTTAATTTATTACGTTTAGTGGTATATCGTATAACGTAATAATAGACTACAAAACCCTATTTGTCAATATTAATATTTGATAACTATATTATTATCTTTATTTTTAAATTTACTTAAATGCTGCAAATTATAGAATATTTACAAAAATTAAAGAATGTGGAATAGCCTCAATGTGAATGTAACTCAATTGTATTGTGTTACGTTCAGAATATTAATAGCTTGCTTATTAGATATAAAAAAACAAAAGAAATCACCTATAAATTAATATAGATGATTTTTATGCTATTCATTGCTACCCTATTTTTAAGAAAATGGCGAACAGATATAATTGAACAGCTTAGACGTCCAAAGTAAAAATATCATCAACGTGTTTATCAAATTTTTTTGCAAGCTTCATTGAAAGTTCGAGTGTAGGGTCATATTTGTTGTTTTCTATTGCATTAATCGTTTGCCTTGTTACACCCACTAAATTAGCAAGGTCTTCTTGCCTTATACCTTTTAATTTTCGTAATTCTTTTATATTATTTTTCATGTTAAAACCCAATCTTAAAATAATAAAGAAGGCAACCCGCTAAAATAATGAGTAAAGCAATTATAATTAATTTTATCAAACTATTCTTACTTTCCTTATCATCAGCCTTAATCGTATAAATATATTTTGAAATCAATGCAATTGTAACTTGGGAAGTAAACAGTACCATAGGTAAAGTATTTCCCAATCCATAAATGTAGTTTTTAATTCCCCATCCAAAAAGAAATATACCAGTTAAAAACCACGATACCCGTATAGACTTTAGTGTAAACTCTTTCTCCATTTCATCCATTTTAATCATATAAATAGCCTCCATAATGTCAAATAGTTTTTACATTCTCATTGTAATGGAAATTAAAGTGAATGTCAAATACTTTTTACATTTAGCTATGAAATAAATATGATTTTATATAAAAA
Organism: Clostridium estertheticum; assembly: GCF_026650985.1. Lineage (GTDB taxonomy): Bacteria > Bacillota > Clostridia > Clostridiales > Clostridiaceae > Clostridium_AD > Clostridium_AD estertheticum_C. The sequence continues at coordinate 9,503 of NZ_CP086240.1, read as the reverse complement.
CAATAGGTAATCTACACCTGTATTTTAAATAAAAAAAGAGAAATGCCGTGAAACCAGACTTTCACGACATTCTGTTGCATGCATCATTTTTTTATAGCATAAAGTACTTTAACAGGTGGGAATATCTGAAACTGATGTTTATCAATATGTTCGATATCAAAGCCTTGGTTTGACAGAATACTTACATAGTACTCGATGTGTGCAATATCTAGAATAGCGAGCTTACAACTTTTTTTTGCAACCCTTGCTATTTCAAGTAAAGCTTTTTTCCTTTCCTCATTATTTTGTAAATTATGAATTGCAAGACTTGAAACAATAATATCAAAATATCCATCTTGAAATGGCATTTTCCTCATGTCTGAATTTATCACTTTAATTTTTGATTCAGTCCCTTCAATTTTTGCATTCCACATGACCGCATCATAACTATTTCCTGATTGATCGTTCGCATTCCATATATCAATACCGTAAGCTTTTCCAGTATTAAGCTGTGATGCAACTCCATTAAGCAGCAGTCCTCTTCCACAACCTACATCTAGTGTCATTTCATTGCCCTTAATTGAAAGCCTTTGTATTATTTTCGATCTCATTTTATACTTGCCAACTTTGCTACTATAGACCATATATAACCCTATTAGTAAAAATACAATACCTAAATTTATCATCCAACTTGCATAATAGAATTTAGAAGATAGTGTAATTCCTAAAATTAAAGATAGTATACCAACAGAAATATATCCTATTACTACTGTCGGAGCATCCAAACCATATTTACCATTTTTCATAATAATTCCTCCGTATCGTATAAAATATTCTACAACACCATGTTTTTTCATGTTCTTTCCTATATTTCTCTTTAGTTTTTCAACCTAAAATGATCTTTAATTAAAAATCTTATCATTTTAGTTCTTAATATATTTAATAAGTTATTAATCTTATTCCAACATATATAAGAAGTAACATTAGTAGTTTCATAGACAGCTTATTAATTTTGTTTGATGATTTTATACCTACCCATTCTAATGGACCTACAAGAATTCCTATACCACAAATAATAAGTGCTGCTCCTATAAATGGTGGGAATAATGGTGAACCAAATATTGATATGCCTGATATACAGAGCCATATGCCCATACATAGAAATCCCATTGTTTCTCCAATAGAGTTACCACAATATATATTAAAAGATTTAAAAATTATTTCAATTGTTTTTTTCGTTATTGAATCAGTATCTTTATTTACATATTGAATCGATAAGCTATCTGCTAAAAATAACCATCTCATAAATCCCAAAACATAAAAAATTCCTGAAGCCATACCAAATGTTGCTCCAACAATTAAATAGGGTGTATCATTTCTACCTAAAACTTTAAAAAATATTGCAGACATTGGAATTATCATTAATCCACCCAACGCATTACAACCCCAGAAAAATTTCAATTTTGTGCCTCCATCATGATATTTATGTAAAATAACATTAGTAGATGACCTCAATATTTGAGGATAATCAAAAAGCTTAGTAATACCTACTTGACCTATACTAAAAGTTAAAGCTACTAAAATAATAAAAACTCCTGAAATCTTATAAAACATAATTGTATCCATGATAAAACCTCCTATGAATTAAGCTACAAGCAGTGTTTAGTTACTAAACACTGTGGCAAAAAAATTATTTTGAATCTTTTGTTTCTAAAAAAGCATCTAATATATTTAAAATATCTAAAAAGATTTCAATATTTTCGTTAGATAAATAATTCAAGTGTTTTGCTATCTCGTTGTAAAGTTCTTTATGATATTCTTCATGTCCTAAATATACAAGGGTTCCATTTTCAGTCAGTTCTAAAGAAACCTCATTTTCATTATTTGATACCAGTTTTTTATTTACCATATTTTTTTTTATGAGTTTGTCTACCATTTGGGAAACAGCACCTTTAGTAATTCCTAAATATTGAGCCAATTCGGTAACATTGATTTTATTATTTTTTCCTATAGCGTCAATTGTATGAACTTCGGATCTATATAATAGGTCTTTTGTTTCATAATACCGAGGTTTCTTTTCCCATGCATTATATTTATTCATAACTTTTTCAAAATTATGTATCATAATTTCAGTAGTTGATTTTTCAGTCATTATATTATCTCCTCACCTGTTTAGTAACTAAACACTATGTTAGATTATATTATAATAGATAAATTATGTCAATATATAAAATTGCTATTATTTTAAAATTGGGATAAAAAACACATTATATATATTAGGAGCAAAACACTTGAACCCGATTTAATGATTACAGTTCATTAATTTCTAAAAGCACTTCCAACAATTTTGCCACTTTTGATATCTACTAATTTTCGGACATTCCCGATAGTAGACTCATTTTTTGATTTAAAGGTAATTAGATATACTTCTTTACCATCAAGACTTTTATCATCGAGTGTAAATGTATTAGAATCTTTTTTAGCTATACTTTTTTCTATCTTCCCATCATTCCAAGTACCAACCATTTCATTTTGTTCTGATTTTGAGAGTTGGGTCCATACACTTTCCCGGATATCCTTTTGCTGAATAGTTGAACCATTTTTGTTCTGACAGCCAATCATCGTGGTAAAAACTAATAACATTAATATTAAAGATATAATCCTCATAGTTTTTTTCATAACAGATCATACTCCTCTAATATGTATTTTATATAATAAGACATACATAAATGTTTGTTAAAAAGTTTCAACTAATATAATTTATTTAAATAATCAATAAAATTACAGTGTTACATACAATATAATGAAAATTATATTGTATGCCTTTCTTTAGTTTTAGAAAATAATAACTTCAAAATTCAAGAGATAAATTTTGAAATTAGAGTATATTTACAATGCCTTATTTATTGGCAAATGGATGTGCTATGTACTATATCATACTGATAATGCATTCAAATTGTTACATTAATTGAGTTTGAGTATTTTACTTTATATTAATATATTTTCTTCTTCAATTAAGTCTTCATTTTATTAATTTCTAACTGTAGCTTAAATTCAGACTCCTTGAGTATTCTAATTTATTTTAGGGTCGCACCCTTATCCTAATTGCATTTATAAATATATATTAACAGTTAATAGCTCCCTTCATATAATATTGATGTATATAAAAACTATTAAAGAGGTGTAATTATTGGAAACATATTTGAAACAACCTATGCCAGACATGCCTCAAATGAGGGGTATGTCTTGCATGTATCAGATGATGGATATGCAGAGCATGTATAAAATGATGCAGGGAATGTATCTGATGATGAATATGCAAAGCATGTATCAAATAATGAGTATGCAAAACATGTACCCAATGATGGATATGAAAGGTAATATGTATGGAATGCCACAAATGCTGGAAATGCAAAGCATGAATCCAATGAGGTGTATGCGAAATGACGTCAATGTGGAAAATGATGATAGTGTGCGATTACCTATTCCAATGTTAGTTAGATTGGAACAGCTTTCACCTAATCAAATTCAAATTAGCTACGACATGGATGTCGACGTAAGATTAGGAATGAAATCAACTAATTACTGGATTAAGGATACAATGAATGTTATTCCTGAAGGTATAGCTACGCTTGGTATGAATGATAGTGTGAATGCTGGAAATTCGCTTACTAATAGTAATGTTAAAATAGATTCAAAAAATGGTTCAGCTAGAACATTTATATTAACTTTCAATCAAGTTATTCCTAGAGGAGCAGAGTATATGCTAATAATTTGTTACGTAACAGTTAAAGGGGCACCTCCTTACAGTGGAGATAATGGGATGGCTACATTTACCGGTAGATAGACGGAAGTGTATCTAAAAAAAGGTGTTCTTCATGAACATCTTTTTATTAACGTCATTATAAAATTAAATTAAATTTACATAAATTTTTATTTAACTATACTTAGTAACAATATAAAATTGTTCATCCGACTGTACCCCAGCAAAAATTACATCTTTTATATTATTGATATTTCTTGCTTTTAATTGCGACATTACCCACTTCTCATCTTTTTGAATTAAAGATAAGTGTGAGGATATTATGTTTCCATCTAGAACAATATCTACCATCATTCCAGTTTTAGGTTTTTTAATATTCATATCTCCAACGGTTACTATGGTTTGTTCTGATTTTTTCAAAACACTGAGTTTACCATCTGGCTCTAATACCGCTATTTCTACGTCAGTAATAAAAAAAACATCTTTATTCCTTAGTTGCATCAATAAATCTCCCATATTATATCTAGCTTTCTTCATATTCTTATAAATAACTTTTCCTTTATCAATAATTAATAATGGCTCACTATCTATTAATAGTCTTAATTTAATATTCTTAAGGGTTATTTCTGAAATTAATATCGTAAGGAGACTCCATATTGCAATAGAAATTATGATGTCAATAATTTCAACATTTTTATTTACAGCCGCCTCTCCTACAATAGAACCTATTGTTATACCAACAATATAATCAAAATAGGTTAATTGAGATATTTGTTTTCTTCCCATAGCTCTGGTAAAAAAAAGCAGAACAAAATACGTAACAATTGATCTAAATATTATAATTAAATGTTCATTCAAGTTAACACTTCCTAACTTATTACTACCTATATTATTAACAAATTTAATTAAAATATAGCATAATATAATAAATCATAAGTACTTCAGGTGTTTTTTACTACTATCTAAGCTTTTGTCATAGGTTATCATTTGATTTTAGGATGAAAATTCTAAATTACATAAACACGGCATCGTTCAATAGTTCGTTTCACGTCATTTATTATGTACCTATAACTAGCCTATACCTTCATTCATTCCTTTTTAATATACAGTGAGGCTCTATTTTACTGCATAAAAGGTGTCTAATTGAGAATATACACCCCCTTTATACATTATTTATATCTAATGTTACAAAGATATATTTTGATTTGCACATAAGATTTAGAACTATTATAATTTGGTAAATGATACAAATATAAACAACTATAAATCAGCTACCTTATTTCGTAGAAGTTCTAATATAGCAAAGGGGTGTAAGCTTTGAATATAACATTTAAGAAAACTGTATTTGCAATTATATTAATTGCCATGTTTGGTCCTGTTATAATGACAATAATAACAAATGCACCACAATTAATAAGAATTTTAGCCAAGTAACAGTAGTTACTCTGTCACTACTGTTACAAATCTTCGTTTTTGGAATTTAAATATAACCATTAGAAATCTAAACTAATGAAAATCTAAGTTTACTTTCTAATAACGGAGTTAGTGAATTTTCTTCCGGTTTGCTTATTATAAGATGTGTAGATTTCCAGGGTTCTCCTGAACCTACTACATATGTTTCTCCGAAAAATCGAATAAAATCTTGGAAACATTTATTTTCAAAATCATAAATAGATAAACCACTTATCGGTATTCCATATATGCCATTATTATTTATACATTCCCATAATAAATATTTTTGTATATTACTTATTAGTTCATTTTCTAAGTTTTTAGTTTCTTTATTAATTATATAGGCACGGACATTATTAGATGAATTTGAATTTATATGTAGATCTGATTGTTGACTTTTAAATAGCATTTTAAAAATGGGATCTATTCTATTTAAATTAACAAGTTCTTCAACAAATTTTATAGTTTGTGGTCGTAAATCTTTAACTTGAATTTCAGTAACTATAGAATTATCATCAACAATAGCGCGTTGGTAACTGAAAATTCTATTAACATTACAAATGAATGGTAGTGAAGATAAATTTTCCAATTTAATTGTTTCTGGTAAACTTATGTTAATAGGATATCCTTCTATATTCATAAAATACAATATATAAACAATAACCTCTAAGTAGCAATTAGCTGAAATAATATCAGAAACCTCAGATAAATCTTCTGTTTTTAAAAAAGGAATTCGAGAGGCCTTACATGTACTCTCTACTTCTTTAATGTTTTTCGTAGGTAGTTCTTTTATTGGAATTTCAGTTAGCATTATTAACGTCTCCTTTTCTATTTAAAAATTTTATAAGATGTTTTTTCATATATTATAAATAAATACACTATTAGGAAAACTTTTGGTAATTAGTTCTCTGCTTAATGCATAAGGTAAATATAATTCTAGATGTCTCATACGAATAAACAAAACATAATGTTCAAACATTGGTACTTTATGTCACTATTCTATACGATTACGTAGTTAAAAAAGTTATTTAACAAGCCTTTTTTCTGTGTTTAAGAATAAAGTCCGCAATTGATTCATCTCGTATATTTAGCAAACATAAAAAAAATATATTTACATAATTATACTATTAATAATATAGATTTCATATAAAAATTGTTTAGATCCAACAATTGAAGCATTCAACTCTTTAATATAATGGGGATAGAAAAAAGTAAAATGCGCCTTGTCTATTTGACAAAGCGCATTTCATAATTATCCATAATGTGGCTCATATTTACATGTATGTCGACTGTACCTCACATTTACTATTGGTTTATTTATGAGTTGTTCCTGTGGACGTCTTTGAATTCATAGCTTTTCTAACATCATCCACCATAGATTTCACATTCATATTACCTTCTTCATTAAATTTATCATCATATTTACCTAATAAATTACTTTCCAGCTTGTCAAAGTCATACTTTCTTTGCTCGTAGTCATTAAAACTACCGCCAGCATTTCTCATGCCTTTAGGTGCTTTGTACTTACAGTTAATTGCATTAATTACCCATCCCACTATGTTCCCAACATCTATTTTTCTTGGTAGATCATATTTTTCTTTAATAATTTCTAAGTTACCTTTGGCAGCAATTAACACAGATTTTGCTTGATCTATGGTTATATCTTCTTTGAATATGCTTTTAACGGTCTTTATATCCTCCGTAGAGCACTTATTTGCTTCGTAGGTGGATTTACTTACCTTAGTGGCACAAATCTCTTCTATTGCTATATTATTAGCTTTATTAGCCTTTATGTTAAATTTAATACTTGTAACTTTTCGACCTGTCTTGATTTCTTCATAATCAAATACTATATCAGTTTTTGTATTTATCTCATTTAGAGCAACATTTATTACCTTTTGCTTTAAGTTTGAGTACTTTGGATACTGCTTTTTTTCAATATCTAATCCAACTCTTAAATTATCAAGGGTAATTGATCTATTACCTATCCCCTCATACTGCTTTAATAACTCATATAATCTAAAAGAATAAGTACTTTTAAATTGCATTATATTTTTTAATTGATATTTTGTATACCAATTTAATTTCAAGTAAAAATCCTTCATGTCTTCATCAATTTTCAGTGTTAATATACCCTTTCGTAATTTTGCTGTTTTTATTAAATGAAATTTATCAAACTCCTGGGTATCGTCATTTTTCATTTTTATAAACCTTGCCATTAATTTATCTGTGACACTGTCTAATTCCCTATAAATATTTCTTTTATGAATGTTTAAGGTCTTACTTAGATCAGTCGCTGCGAATTGATATTCTTTTAAATCAACATCGTCTTTTGTTATCATACTTGCAAGCAATCTAATCAATTTTTGTTCCAATACTGTAAATGAATATGATGCTTCAATTAATTTATTACTTTGATATACCCAATTATTATTTGCTTTTGTTAAATCTGTTATCATTTACCAATCATCCCCAAACAAATAAACTATAACATTTCAATAATTGAGTTGTCAACAACTTTTGATAAATCGAGTTGCATATTCGTAAATAGGTTGCCTTTACTCGTAAATAAGTTGCCTTTCAAAATGCATTTGTTCGTAAATAAGTTGCCTTTGTTCGTAAATAGGTTGCCTTTCGCATGTTCAATCGTAGTCATATCAACGGTTTAAAGGGTGCGTAAAAGTATTAAAACTTTGTTGTTTATTTAAAACTAATTAAAACAACAATAGTAGTTATAAAATTATTATTTAAATTATCAACTGTAGTTGTAAGTTTTTGTAAAGAACTTATTTTTAATAAAAGACAGTTTTCTTTAACCATAAATATGTTTATATAGAATTAAGTTATTCGTAAATGAGTTGCCTTTCATATATATTTAAATTAATGTTTTCAGGTAAAGTAGTACTGCCAGTTAGAACAGATGAGACCATTAAGAGTAAAATGTGCGGTATTCCTAAATATAACATAAATAGCCAACAATTCTTATATATCTTGTTTATTCGTAAATAGGTTGCACTTAGAATTAGAAATGAAATTAAGATAAATTTTACATTTAAAAACATAACTAATATAAAATAAGTTATAGTTATAATTATAATTAAAGAGTTTTTATCTTGAATTATAAAGTGCAACTATAGTGAAACTATGGTTGCTATGATAGGAGCGAAAACATATGGGGAAGCCTAAGAAGTTAGAATTAACAATAGACAAGCTTATAGAAATAGCGATAGATATAAATAAAAATACTATTGCAAATAGAAATAGATCTAAGGATGATAAAATCCCAACAGATAAACTTATAAGAGGGTTTGGAATAAATAGAAAAAATTTTTCAGTTACTATACAAGATACTAATATAAAATATAATAAATCAACTTTTCTTTATGATATACCTAGTGAATTTAGTACGAATGGTAAAAGTGATACTATAGTTGTGAATAGTGAAACCAAGATGAATACAGTAAATAAGCCAAACAACGATAGTGAAACTTTAGCGTCACTTAATAATGCGAATGATCTTTATAAACATGAGAGGGATAGTAACTCAAATTTGAAAAATGAAATTTTGGATGTACAAAGTGAATTTCAAAAAAAAACAGTTAACAAACCAAACAACGAGAGTGAGATTATAGTTTCACCACAAAGTGAAACTATTGTGTCATTAAGTAAAACAGACTTAGCGAGTTTTGATAAGAGAATTAAATCTATTGAAGAAATGAAATATGAATTTGAGGAAATGAGTAATTGGTATAGGAAGCAAAGAAAGAAAGAAAATATAATTGATATTGAAATCCCTGAAATAAAGATTGATAAAAAATGGTTAAAGGAAGATCCAATTACACGAGGATTCAAGGTATATCCAAGTGTTGTAGCCAAGTTTAAAGAATTCAGTAAGGAAAATAGTCAGTATACAATGCAGGACCTAATGGCCATGGCCATGATTGAATACATTGATAAATATAGAAAATGATCTTATGATATATACATGAAAAATGACTATATATTAAAAAACTTGAAATTATAGGTAATCCATAGTAAAATTAAAACATATAAAATTACAAAAAACAAAATAAAAATACAATTATTTACAAACGGAAAGTAATCAGGGTTTATATATATCCAAAAAATGAAACAACTCTTGAATATCAAAAGTTTGGTCGACTTCATTCAAGAGTTTCATAAATCCTGATAACTTCCCGAATAGGAAAGTTATATCTTTAAATATTTAATTTATATACTTAGTTTAATATATTTATTGACAATAGTCAAGATATGTATAAGTTAAATAAAGTCAGCACCAAAGGTGATG
>NZ_CP086239.1:3975000-3977500 GCF_026650985.1 Clostridium estertheticum | reverse complement strand
TGACCGATAGTGAAGAAGTACCGTGAGGGAAAGGTGAAAAGAACCCCGGAAGGGGAGTGAAATAGAACCTGAAACCGTGTGCCTACAACCGGTCGAAGCACTTTTTATGTGTGACGGCGTGCTTTTTGTAGAACGAGCCAACGAGTTACGATATGTAGCAAGGTTAAGTACTTAAGGTACGGAGCCGAAGGGAAACCGAGTCTGAATAGGGCGTTCTAGTTGCATGTCGTAGACCCGAAACCGGGTGACCTATCCATGGCCAGGATGAAGCGGAAGTAAAATTCCGTGGAGGTCCGAACCACGTTGGTGTTGAAAAACCATGGGATGAGCTGTGGATAGCGGAGAAATTCCAATCGAACTCGGAGATAGCTGGTTCTCCTCGAAATAGCTTTAGGGCTAGCGTCGATTAATTGAGTAATGGAGGTAGAGCACTGAATGGGCTAGGGGCTGACAACAGTTACTGAACCCTATCAAACTCCGAATGCCATATACTTTTATTTCGGCAGTCAGACTGCGAATGATAAGATCCGTAGTCAAAAGGGAAACAGCCCAGACCATCAGCTAAGGTCCCAAAGTGTAAGTTAAGTGGAAAAGGATGTGGGATTTCTAAGACAACTAGGATGTTGGCTCAGAAGCAGCCACTCATTCAAAGAGTGCGTAATAGCTCACTAGTCAAGAGATCCTGCGCCGAAGATGTCCGGGGCTAAAACTTACCACCGAAGCTATGGGTTTACACAATTGTGTAAGCGGTAGAGGAGCTTTCTGTACTGGCTGAAGTCATACCGTAAGGAGTGGTGGACGGTACAGAAGTGAGAATGTTGGCATGAGTAGCGAGAGTTAAGTGAGAATCTTAACGGTCGAAAACCTAAGGTTTCCTGAGGAAGGCTCGTCCTCTCAGGGTTAGTCGGGACCTAAGCCGAGGCCGAAAGGCGTAGGTGATGGACAATCGGTTGATATTCCGATACCACCAATGGACGTTATTAGAAATGGGATGACGCAGGAGGATAAGATGTGCACACTATTGGATGTGTGTCTAAGCATTTAGGCGGAGCAAGCAGGCAAATCCGTTTGCTCTTAACGCTGAGATGTAATGGGGAAGGCAATTTATTGCTGAAGTATCTGATTCCACGCTGCCAAGAAAAGTCTCTATCGAGGATATTGGTGCCCGTACCGCAAACCGACACAGGTAGGTGAGGAGAGAATCCTAAGACCATCGGAAGAATTACTGTTAAGGAACTCGGCAAATTGACCCCGTAACTTCGGGAGAAGGGGTGCCTACGTAAGTAGGTCGCAGAGAATAGGCCCAAGCAACTGTTTAGCAAAAACACAGGTCTCTGCTAAAGCGAAAGCTGATGTATAGGGGCTGACGCCTGCCCGGTGCTGGAAGGTTAAGGGGATTAGTTAGCTGAGAGCTTGCTCTTGGCGAGGCTATGAACTTAAGCCCCAGTAAACGGCGGCCGTAACTATAACGGTCCTAAGGTAGCGAAATTCCTTGTCGGGTAAGTTCCGACCCGCACGAATGGCGTAATGATTTGGGCACTGTCTCAACAGTACATCCGGCGAAATTGTAGTTCCAGTGAAGATGCTGGATACCCGCGATTGGACGGAAAGACCCCGTAGAGCTTTACTGTAGCTTAGCATTGAATTTCGGTATTGTCTGTACAGGATAGGTGGGAGACTACGATACATGGGCGTCAGCCTGTGTGGAGTCATCCTTGGGATACCACCCTGACAGTACTGAGGTTCTAACTGGAGGCCATGAATCTGGTCACAGGACATTGTTAGGTGGGCAGTTTGACTGGGGCGGTCGCCTCCGAAAGAGTAACGGAGGCGCCCAAAGGTTCCCTCAGCGCGGTTGGAAATCGCGCGAAGAGTGCAAAGGCAGAAGGGAGCCTGACTGCGACACTTACAAGTGGAGCAGGGACGAAAGTCGGGCTTAGTGATCCGGTGGTACCTCGTGGGAGGGCCATCGCTCAACGGATAAAAGCTACCTCGGGGATAACAGGCTGATCTCCCCCAAGAGTCCACATCGACGGGGAGGTTTGGCACCTCGATGTCGGCTCGTCGCATCCTGGGGCTGAAGTAGGTCCCAAGGGTTGGGCTGTTCGCCCATTAAAGCGGCACGCGAGCTGGGTTCAGAACGTCGTGAGACAGTTCGGTCCCTATCCGTCGCGGGCGTAGGAAATTTGAAGGGAGCTGTCCTTAGTACGAGAGGACCGGGATGGACAAACCTCTGGTGCACCAGTTGTCACGCCAGTGGCATCGCTGGGTAGCTATGTTTGGAAGGGATAAACGCTGAAAGCATCTAAGCGTGAAGCCCACCCTAAGATGAGATTTCCCATTACTCGCACGTAAGTGCGATGTAAGTAAGACTCCTGGAAGACCACCAGGTTGATAGGTTAGAGGTGTAAGCATGGTAACATGTTCAGCTGACTAATACTAATAAGTCGAGGGCTTGACCAAGATATAATAATAAAATGCGAAAACACTGTGCAATTTT